>DATNPC010001037.1:0-2428 GCA_036703375.1 Allocoleopsis sp. | reverse complement strand
TGGGGCTGACGAAAGACTTGCGTGTTGATGCGTTGCAGGACAAAGTGCTTTTGGGTTGGGGAATCTAGGGTTACGAGGAAGGTGTCGTTGATGTTACCGCTTCCAAATGGTTGAATGTCTGTAACCTTGCTCTGTTGAGTGAAGCGATCGGCAATGGCAATAAGTTGGTCTTTACTCTGTGTTTGGAGATGTTCTGTCATGTTTGTGTGAGCGGCGCGACTTCCCTCGTCATAGGGGATATGGTAGCGGAAGTTTCACCTGACTATTGACCGAATGCCAAAAACAGCTTAGTCGCCCTACATCGGAAGTAAGGGATGGCAATGCTGCATAAAGTCTACTCCCTCTCAGCAGAGTCAGAAATTATGCAGCCTTTTTCAGCACTAATTTAGAGAGAAGCGTGCTAGATGCGATCGCGTAAGGAAATCCAGGCAAGCCAGCTAATTATTTTGGGACACCAATAATGGCGGCAACGATGCGTTCATCAAGGGGTTTCACTTCGGGAACCTTAAGTGCTTCGCGGAGCTTTTCTGTCTCAATGGGTTTCTCGATTAGATCCTTGCGGAGGTGCTTGAGGCGCAAAGGTGTAGAGGGTCTTCGTTTTTTCAAACGCTCGAACCACCAAGGACGAATCAGATCAATCCACTGCTCAGCTAAGATGCTGAGGTCTATACGCTGTTTCCTCGACTCCTCTTCGACCAGAACAAGCCACTCCTGAACTAACCACTCACGCTCAATATCCTTATCCTTGGCAGCTTTCTCCTTATATTTCTTGAGAACCGACTTCATCTCCACAAGGGCACGTTGCTTCTTCTTAGGCAAAAGCAGTTCCTCAGTCTGCTTGAGTATATTTAGAAATTTTTCGAGCGATGTAGTACCTTTTTCAAGGGGACAGTCTTTAACGGAAGAAACCAGATTTTCTCGTAGTTTTTGACTGATTTGCTCCAAGTCAGTTATCGGCTTTGCTTCCAGGTAATCAAGATAGACCCAACGAGGTGCGCCCCATTCAGTTCCAGCAATCGCAAAGAAAGCCCAAGGATGCTTTGCCTCAACAACACTCAGCGACGAAACTAATCGTGCTTTACTGGTGCATAGCTTGTCGTAGTCTTCGCGTGGAACGAGGGGTCGATCGCCCTCTACTAGCGATCGCACTGGATCAAAAACATCCCCCAGTTCATACCCGCGTCTACCAACTGCTTCCTCTGCCTTGAGCGTGGCGATGTCTTCGTCTGGTGTAACAACTTCATTCGATGAGTCTTGGTTTTTCTCTTGGGATGAGTTTTTGGGCAATGGCACGTTTGATCCCAACAAATCGGAAACCAAGCCGTGGCGAGCTAAAAATTTTCTCTCAGAAGACCGCAGAGCAAACTCCTCGCTATCCTCTGGCCACCATACTTCGATGGTGGAGTGGGGGCTGTCCATGCGATCCACCCGACCAATTCGTTGCTCTGCCAAGCGGATTACACTGGGCATAGTCAGTTGGACAACTGCTGAGGCTTGCTGGAGGTTAACCCCCTCAGACATTGCATCTGAACATAAGGCGATTATCCCCGATTCCTTTGACCCAAGTTTAAACAATTCATTGATACGTTTACGCTCTGTTTTATTGGCTCCAGTGGCGATGATTGCCTCAGCACGCTGATATTTGTCAAGGCGGCGCTTGATGTCATGGAGAGTGATCGGGCGGCTATCAAAAGCGATTACCAGTTTGTGATTGTCCAGCAGTTGGATTAGTTTGCGAGTCTTAGTCTCCTCTCGCCACTCAGAGAGCTGCTTGGACAACTCGGCAATATGTTCGTAAATGTCTATCTCCTCCTGACAAGCTCGCTTATGATTGGTAGAACTACTCAGCCAATAGGGTAGATCGATTTGAAGCTTATTCTTGGGTGGTTTGCCAGCTATGTTCTGCAACGTTTTGCTTAAATGACCCGTTTCTTTCCCTTTGACGTTATCTAGAAGCTTAAAGTACTCCTGGGCATTCTTTGTTCCATAAATATGTTCAAGCAGCGCTGCCCGTGAAGAACGTAAGCAAGCCATAACCTGATAAGCTGCCAAGACCTGGGCACTCTTGAGCCGCCATTCCAGATACTTTTCATCAGTCCAACCTTCCTTACGCAGGAATTCAGGTAGTTCTAGGGTTTCCTTCAGATTCACTAAACCAAGTAATCTTTGAGTTGCCTCACGAATCTCTTGGGCTAAAGTGCGATCCCGATTAGTTTCCCCACATGAGTAAATCTCTGGTTTATGTTTAGGGTAGCGACACGGTTTGCCAAACCGATCCTTATAGCGCTCTGGTTCTTCAGCAATCATGCGATTAAGCATGGTCTTTGTGCGTCGAACCGTAAATTGTTGGATTGTCCTTTGCACCTTTTCCCGAACTGCTGGAGATATCTTTTCGTTTAAGTTGTTACGTTTGCTCCATATCGGTCTA
>DATNPC010001036.1:0-15743 GCA_036703375.1 Allocoleopsis sp. | reverse complement strand
AATTTAGTGGATGACCCCTTTACGGGTGCCACATTGCAGGATGGGCGTTTAATTCCGAACGACTTACCAGGACTGGGAGTACAGGGCTATGCATCTAACGACCGATCGTAAAATTGCTATTTTGCTCCATGAAGGCATTCGGGGTAATCATGGCAAAACGGGACTAACGCTTTTACGCTATAGCGATGCACAGATTGTAGCCGTTATTGACCGACAGTGTGCTGGGGAATCGTTATCTCAACTCACTGGCATTGCTTGTCACGCCCCAATTGTTGATTCGGTAGCCTCATCCCTCGCGTATCAACCCGATACCCTTGCGATTGGTATTGCCCCGACTGGGGGCGGATTACCCGATGCGTGGTGGCAGGAAGTGAAACAGGGGGTGGCGGCGGGGTTGTCGGTAATGAATGGTTTGCATACGCCGATGGAATCCGAGCCAGAGTTGCAATCGTTACTCAAGCCGGGGCAGTTTATATGGGATATTCGGAAAGAACCGGCTGGATTGGGAATAGGAAGTGCCAAAGCGCGATCGCTTCCTTGTCGGCGTGTGTTGGCGGTGGGAACGGATATGGCTGTCGGGAAGATGTCGGCAAGCCTGGAGTTAAATCGAGCAGCGCAACGCCAGGGAATTCGCTCGAAGTTCCTGGCAACCGGTCAAGCAGGCATCATGATTTCCGGGGATGGGATTCCCTTGGATGCGATACGAGTAGACTTTGCCGCTGGAGCAGTAGAGCAGCTCGTCATGCGTTATGGCAATGACTACGATTTGTTGATTGTTGAAGGACAGGGTTCGCTGCTGCATCCGGGTTCGACGGCAACTCTACCACTGATTCGCGGCAGTCAGCCAACCAGTTTGCTCTTGGTACATCGCGCCGGACAAACTCATATCCGTAAGTGCGAACATGTGTCGATTCCACCCTTACCTGAAGTGATTCAGCTGTATGGAGCAGTGGCTAGGGTAGGGGGTGCGTTGGCACCTGTAAAAATAGATGCGATCGCGTTAAATACGGGTCACTTAGATGCCCAAGCCGCACAAAATGCGATCGAGCAGGTTCAGGCAGAAACCGGACTTCCCTGTACTGATGCGGTGCGATTTGGGGCAGAGGTGCTGCTAGATGCGGTAATGAGGATTCGATTTTGAGATAAAGCAACTTTTTGATTTTTTTTTAATCCCCAATATTGGAAAGGAGATGAGTTATGGAGTTTCAAGAAAAAGAATTAACAGTAGATGTCTCTGTCGTGGTAGAAAAAATTATTTTATCCCGGCAAATCAGCTACCAACAATATCATCAATTATCAGCAGCTATCTTGGCTGATGGTAAAGTTGATGAGGCGGAACGCTACCAAATTAATCGGCTCTTTGATGCCATTCAAGCGGGTCGAGTGAGAATTGTTAATTAGAGATTGGGTAGCGATCGCATTTTGGCTCACTGCATCAAGTACAGTAACGAACTCGTATTTCCAGTAGATTCTGCTTGAAGGAATAAACTGCTGTGCGAACAAGAACTACGGAGGGTAATGGGTAATTGGTAATCGGTAATTGGAGCATCTTCCCCATTGCCTATGACCCATTACCAATTTTCACATGTACGATTAGCTTAAACCGCGTCCCATGAGAATAAACGGAGCCCAATAGAAGGGATGACGCAAAGAATTCTTTTGGACAGTAGAGGAAGGATTGCCAATTCTGCGATCGCTTGTTTCTCTTGTCTCTGATGGGATATATTCTCCTCTCAGGAGCATGAGTTGCGCGTCGCGCATTGCCTCAGCTTTGTTGATAGGAGATTGTGGTGTTCCTTTGGCTAAGTTTTTGTAGAATTGCTCCATCAACAAGCGAGTGCTGTAATCATCGACGTTCCACAACGATGCCACTACAGTTTTTGCTCCGCTTTTGAGAAAGTAATACCCCACACCGGAAATCTCTCGACCATCGAGTCCAGGCCCTCCCAGTGCAGTTTCACAGGCCGACAGCACGACCAAATCGATATTGCGTAAATTGAGCCAATTTTCAATCTCAGGAATGGCTAATTTCTCACCTGTCCCCAGCAACAAAAAAGACTGATTTGCTCGTCCTGGCACAAATTTGCTGTGGGTTGCAATGTGCAATAACTGGTGCTCGGGTAGATTGTCTCGTAAGGTAAAAAAGGTAAAGGCTTGATTGAGAAACTCTTGTCCGGGAAACGTTCCCTGTCCTTCACCTAAACCATGTCGCACGATCGCATCTAATTCAGGTGGTACGTTGGGTAGGGGCCCAAACCCTCCTACTGCATCTGACACTCCCATGGCTAAAACTGTAGGGTCTGAGGCATCAGCAAGATTGGTACTGGAGGCTGAAGGCAAACTGGCCAAACGGCGATCGATGGGTACACGCGGTTGGGTATCGGTTAAGTTAGCCGATAGCACCGTGGAAACAGTGTAGTTCTCAATCAGATACTGCTTGCCATCAAATAAAGCCGCCATGGGAATATAGCGCGTCGAGCTGTCTAGAGCAAATACTAAGTTGTGAATATTATTCGCTTTGAGTTCCCGTTCCAAGGGTTTGAGCAACCAGTCATACAATTGCTTGCCTGTCGCTTGTAATTCGTCAAGATTGGAAAGGCGATTTTGTAATAACTTGCGGAACTTAGCGACTGTTGTGGCTAATTGCGTTTGATTGACATCAGTCACTTCCACGCTATTGAGGATACCTCCCTTCGATGCCCAGAGCAGCCAGATTCTGTCTTCCAGCACTAAGGGATATACGAGTAGAGTACCCGGTTGCGCTTCTACAATCGCTTGGGCTTTTTGGGCAAACTGATTTGGGTCAACGAACGCCTCATCTAAAGCACGCTTGGTCTTGATTTGGGCTTCTAATTTTTCTAACGTTTGATAATAGTTCTGAGTTAAGTTTTCCCGTTGTTGTAACAGTTGCTCTAGTTGGGAACAGTGCGTTTGCTGACACTCATCCAGTCGATATCCGAAACCGATTAAACTGCCATACTCCCTGAGAATTTGTTGCTCGGTGGGTGTAATGGTGAGACTGGCAGGCTGGCCAGTTGCCGTCGTATTGACGCGGGGATTGCCCGTATACTCGCGCAATTCCTGCCCTTTAAGCAGTTCTACCACCTGCTGCGCTTCTGAGGGCCGCGTTTGGGTTAGCAGTAAATTGGAGAAGGAGCGATAGACGTTAGTCGCGGCTAAGCCATTCACATCTTGAATGGTTTGCGGAAACGATTCTTGCAACCAAACGGGTAAGCCAGGAATCTTTTTGGGAATCTGTTCTTCATTGCGATTCACGGCCTGCTTGTAATACGCGATCGCAGTTGCTAAGAGATTGGATTCCTGGTAGAGGCGAGCGACTCCCGCGATCGCGCTAAAACTATAGTTAATCGCGATAGCCTCTTGATAAGCTGCGATCGCTTTTTCTCGTTGGCCTGCTTGTTTATAAATTTCACCGAGAACTTCGAGAGTGACTTCTTCTAAGTCAGGATTCTTGAGTTCTTTGGCAATCGCGCGACTTTGAGCAATGAATTCCAGTGCTGTCTGGAAATTATTATTGCGAGCATTACTTAAACTGAGAACGATGAGGGCTAGGGCTTCAATGCGAGAACTTTTGACTTCCCTGGAAATGTCTAATCCCAGTTCTGCAAATTTCAGAGATTGTTGAATATTGCCCTGTCCTAAATAAGCGAGTCCCTGCGTTACAGCGGCAGCCCCCTCTGCCTCGCGTTGTTCGAGGGTTCGGAGGATATCACTCCCCTCTTGAGCGGCTGCGATCGCTTTTGCGTATTGTCTCTCTTGGAGGTGAAGACCTGCTAATGTCATCAGTGATGAGGCCTCCGCCGTAGGAACGTTGTTTTCCTTGGCTACCTTTAAGCCTTGCCGAGCAAAAACCAAAGCAATTTTATTCTCGCTGCGCGAGTTATAAATACTGCCAAGAACAGCTAATGCCTTGGCTTCTGAATCATGGTCTTTGATTTTCCAAGATGTAGTTAAGCCAGATATCGCGGCTTGAGTTGCTTTGCGATAAACGCGCCCATCAGATGCTAAAGATTGATAAGCGCTGGCTAACGTGACAAAAGCGCTAGCCTGAGCTTGAGGATTTTCTAGTTGCCGTGCCAGGGTCAAGCTAGCGTTAGCCGACTCTACGGCTTTTTCATATTTTCCTAAAGAATTGTAGGTTTCTCCTAGAGCGATCAGGCGTTGTAATTCTGCCTCGGGGTCTGTCAATTTGAGCTGGTTTGTCAACGCAGCATGAGACACTTCCGCGTTAATAGGAGTTCCATGGACGGGTCGAGGAAAACCCGAGGATAACAGTAAAGAAGCAACCGTAAAGCTAAGAACTCTCAAACGGAGGTGCATAATTGTAGAGTGCTCCGCAAACCAAGAGCGACATTCAAGGTGTCTGCAAAGCTTACCTGGTTATGGAAGGTATAGAATCTACCTAGGGTTAGGAGTGTGTTAAGTTTCAGCCGTTTTTTCGTCAAGAGGGCGGTCAACTGCTATACCAGGGAAATATGAAAAATTGGTTCTAAGTACTTCTGTCTAGAGGCACTAGGCTGGGATTGTGCCATCTTTGTACAAGAAGTCTGCTCTCGAATGAAAATACTCTGCTCATGGCTTGGTTCAAACGCTCATCACGCTTCAATTTTCTGGCAATCGTCCTAGCGGTGGCTTTGGTGCTGGGGTTAACCGTTCATAGTCCAGCAGGGGTGCAAGCTCAATTGAAACCGAATTCGCTCAGTAGTCAGCTACCCGATCGCTGGGAAAATTCTTTTAGACCGCCGAGAACATCCGGCTCGGGTGTCCCCGTCAATACCGTAGGTGGCGGAACCCGAGGTGGCTGCGAACCAGAGGAGAAACCGCCGATTCCCCTAGTTCCTGCATCCAATATCGGAACGACAGCAGCCGGGTATCCTACGTTCTTTTGGTATATGCCTCAGTCTACGGCATCAGGAATGGAGTTTTTACTCCAGGATGCCAAGAATAATGAGGTTTATCGGGTTGAGTATACGTTGGAGCAATCTGCGGGAGGTGTCACTGGCACGCCGAAAATCATGAGCTTGACGCTTCCTGCTTTTGCAAATATCTCACCTTTAGCGATCGGTCAGGAATATCGCTGGTCGCTAGCATTGATTTGTCGCCCTGCCGATCGCTCGGCTGACCTAGTTGTGGAGCGTTCAATTGAACGAGTTGCCACCGATCCAACCCTAGCGCAGCAAATTCAGCAGGCAAGTCCTCAAGATCGAGTTGTGTTATATGCAGATGCTCGGCTTTGGTATGAAACGGTAGGAACTCTACTACAACTCCGACGCGATCGACCGAATAATCAAGAAGTAGAAACAGCTTGGCAAAAACTTCTCCAATCCGCAGGATTGAACTTGGGTAGTGAAGTAGTAGGTAAGTAGAAAATTGCCTATGAAAAATGCCCTTCAACTGAGTTCTTAAACCGTGCTCAATTAGAGCCGTATGTAGGGTGGGTACTGTCGCCTAAAGATAGAATCAGATTTTCCAATTCTATCCGGCAGTGCCCACCTTATACCGTTTTCATTTAAAATTGCAGCAAATCGGATGATGGGGGGACGGGGAGGCGGGGAGAAAGATGTGTAGCAAGGATTTAGGAAATTGGTATTACTTAAATCCTAGCGGATTGCTTATCCCACACGGGTTTTTCCTTGTTTTGAAGAATTGACTAAAAAGCCAAAATCAGTCGAATTGCTGTTGCCAAGAGTATTTTGAACGATGTAAGCGTAGAGGGCATCCCTATTCGTGTCAGAAACACTATTGACTAAATAAATCGAACTCAGCAGTTTTTGATTTTCATAAAATGTTTTATGAAACGTATTTAACTGTCTAACCGACTTGCTGTAGACCCAAAAGATTAGTCCAGCTACTATCTCTATCACCGCTCCAAAGCTAGTAGAGCAGATGAGAATAATGCCGCTGCGTTGCGAAGAAAATGCAATAATTCCCGTAGCAAAAATCACAAATCCAAGGCAACAGGTAAATATAGCAGCAGAAAATACATTCCTCACTTGTTGCTTACTGATTACATAAGCTTCTCTAAGGAGGGTTAAATTTTTAGTAATCAATGTCAAGGTGTCTGTTGTGCCATCTTGCAGATTTCCTAAATAATTATCTATCTCTTCTTTAATTTCTCTTTTTTCTTTTAGAGTTTTATCTTTTTCATAAACCCCCAATAAAGTAGCAAGCCCTACAGCAAATGCCAAGATAATGACCATGAAAGCAACACTGGTTATTATCAGTGAGGTGAAGGAAAAAGGTTCCATTGTAAAAAGATTCCCTGAAGCTTAGGTTTTTCTTAAAGTAGATAAATTTCATCTTACGATACTTCTGTCAGGAAGAACCCAAATATAGGCATCAGGTAACATCTACTTGGCATTAAGTAGGTAGGCACAAATCAACCAAGGTATGTCAAAAAATATTAAGAGACTACAACCCTCTCCCCTTCTGCTCTGCTTTCTGCCTTGCCCCAATGACAAATATTAATGCCGATCTACTTAACGCGATCGCATACTTTCTCACCCTCTAGGCGGTTGACTGATGAATACCGATTCAGTCATCCACTTTCCAGCACTAGCGCCTGGATGTGTTTAAGTATAAATACTTATTATTTTAAACGATAAGAGAATTGCCATACAGCGGTTCTCAGTTGAATAGAACTAGACGGTAGGGGTTCTCGCATGCGAGAACCCTTACAGATGTACCGCATCCAATCGAGAAAGGCTATAGATTCGTCTACTTAATTTAACAACGTTAATTGTTTTCCATAGGGATACTTGCGTAGACTCTCACAAGTGCCAAAATTCAGATGTTGCTGAATATCTGTATATATTTTCTTGGCTAGTGCCATCGCAAGATTCACAGGAACGGCATTGCCGACCATTTTGTATCCGTCAGCAATATTACTGTACTTAAAGATAAAGCGATCGGGAAAGGTTTGTATCCTAGCGCATTCTCTAACCGAAAGCCTCCGATAGGGTTTAGAAGACTTGGGATCGAATATCCATTTATCTTGCTCAACCCAAACCATCTTATTAGCTTGCGGATGGATTGGAGCATGTCTCCCACCCGCTTGAATTGTAAACGATGGTTCATCCCAACTTCTGACCCGATTTCTGGACATATAAATACTTGAAAAACCACTATCCAGATACTCGTGGTTGGGTAGCACTAAATTAAATTGGCTATCTTTTCCTGTAACTTTGCTAGGTTCTATGTCCCATAAGTCGGATATAGCATGCTTCAAGGTAGAGACGATTGGATTAATTTGAGGAAACTCAAAGGTTCCTCCTAAATCTTCTCGATAACCTACGATAATAACTCTTTTTCTATCTTGTGGAACAGCAAAGTTTTTAGCATTTAGTAAATTATAGCTAATTTCATAGCCAGCCTCTTTAAACTTATCTAAAATTATTGAGAAGGCTAGATTATGTCTCCCTGCAAGAATCCCACTAACGTTCTCTGCTAGAAAGAATAAAGGTTTTTTGTCTCGGATAATTCTAATATAGTCATAAAATAACTGACCTCTACTATCATTAATTCCACGACCAGCACCTGCTTCACTCCAGCTTTGGCAGGGAGGGCCACCAATGATACCAAGACATTCAGGAATTTCAGAAGATTCGATAGTTCTTATATCTCTTCGATCGAGCGGAGTCTCTGGATGATTGAACTCATAGGTGTCCCAGATAGACTTATCATATTCGTTAGCCCAAGCAATATTGAAACCTGCTTGACGAAAGCCTAAATCTAAACCACCACATCCAGCAAACAGAGAGACAATATCCACAGAAGATAACTAATAGATATCCGTTGAATTTGTATATTATAACCTTGTTTTGAGATGGCTTTGAGCGTTCAAAGGTACTCTCTTGTCTTTCTCTGTGGTTCTTTCTCGTTCGCGAATCAAATAGAAATGCTATTTTTTTCAGTTAATCTGAAAAATTATTTGGATTGCCAACATAGAAAACTAGATTCTTGATTGCCTTGAGAAGATTAGTCATGAGCTTGTCAAGTACGTATTTTTGAGTTGAGGGTAAAGGCATTGAAATCGCGTCCAAGCTTCTGCCAAAGTTGGCTTAAATTCTCCAGGGGTTGCGGCAAGTGTTGGAGTGGCTGTCAGTTTTAAGGTAGCGTGAGCGTCTACATAAACACCGATGCCCATCCCTGCTAGAAGGGCAGCACCCCGTGCCGAAGCCGCTGCAACCGTCGTTGCATATAGGGGAATTCCGATCGCATCAGCCAGTAACTGTTTCCAGGGCATCTCCTGCGTTCCGCCCCCCGCTAACCTGAGTTCCGTTGCTTTAACACCCGTTGCCTCAAGTGCTGCCAACCCTTGTCGCAAGGAGAACGCCACTCCCTCCAAAGCTGCCCGCATCAAATGCGATCGCGTATGATGAAGTCCCAGTCCAACCCAGGCACCGCGTGCATGAGGGTCGAGGTGAGGCGTTCGTTCTCCCGTCAGATAAGGCAAAAAGGTCAATCCCTCGCATCCAGGCGGAACGGAAAACGCGTCGGCATACACTTGCGACCAACTCAAGCCGAGAAGACTTCGCACCCACTCCAGCGCGAGTCCCGCATTTTGCATCGCAGCCAACGTGTACCACTGGTTAGGCACTGCGGCTCGATATAGGTGTGTACGACCTTGGGGATCGATAATTGGCGCAGAGCGGGGCGTAATAATTTGCGCGGCTGTACCAATGGTCAATTGCACTAAACCGGGTTCCAAGAGTCCAGTCCCCAATGCAGCGGCAGCGGTATCGGCTGCACCAGCAACAACGGGTAAGCCAGCAGGTAAGCCCAGATGCTCGGAAGTCTCAGTGGTTAGATAACCTGCGATCGCATGGGAAGGTACAATCTTTGGCAACCAATCACGGCGTAAATTCAGGCCTTCTAACACCTCTTCAGCCCAATTATCCGACACCACATCGTAAAGCAGGGTAGCGGACGCATCAGACGGTTCTGTGGCGATTTCTCCAGTCAGGTGTAAACGCAGCCAATCTTTCGGCTGAAGCGCCCAGCGAGCTTCTGCGTACACGGTAGGTTCTTGCTCCCGTAGCCACAATAAACTCGGCCCCGCCATTCCTGCCGTAATGGGATTGCCCATATGCTTTTGGACACTAGCATCAAGCGATCGATACGTATCGAGCATCGTGCTAGAGCGAGTATCCGCCCACAGAATCGCAGGACGCAAGGGTTGACCCGACCCGTCTACCAGAACGACGCCATGCATTTGCCCGGATAACCCAATTGCCTGTACTTGCTCCCAGCGATGCTCTACCGCTTTTCTCACCGCTATGGCAACGGCTGACCACCAATCGGCTGGATTGGACTCGGCCCATCCTGGATGCTGTGCATGGACAGGATAAGAACTCGACGCCTCACTGAGGATAGTTCCATCGGTCGCCAGTAACAATGCCTTAGCCGAGCCAGTGCCTAGATCGATACCCAGAAGCATACAGTATCTTTGTAGATTTAGAGGGAAGGTTTACCCAATAGCATTGCACCATTAGACTACTCCGAAGCCCTGCTGTTAGCCCTTTCTCTCAAAAAAATTTTATTGGGTTGTGAACTAGAGGAATCAAGCGAATTTTGGCGATTATCCTATCTTTAAAGGAATAATCAGCAGAAAATACGTCTTTAATGCTGTTTTTTGCTCAAATAGCCTGTCAATCGTGCTTCTGTTGGTGTAGGCTAGTGTTCGAGTATTACAGTACAACAGTCAAAAATCCTGAAATCCACATATCTTAAAGCTTTCATCGATCCATATCTGCGAAACTGACTTTAGAATAATGCAGTGAAACTTCGAGCCTGCGGGTGTTTCAGCCATTTAGGTTTGAAAGTGCCTGTACGAAGGGCTAATCTCTAGGTCTCGAAACCGAGATGAGAGAACGATAGTGGACCTGTAAGCCAAACAACAAGGAGATTTCAATGAACAAAGGTGAATTAGTTGATAAGGTGGCAGAAAAAGCTACTGTAACCAAGAAGCAAGCCGACGCCGTCTTGTCTGCGGCATTAGAAGCGATCATGGAAGCCGTTTCCGATGGTGACAAAGTTACATTGGTTGGCTTTGGCTCGTTTGAATCGCGGGAGCGCAAAGCTCGTGAAGGGCGCAACCCCAAAACTGGCGACAAGATGGAAATCCCAGCTACTAAGGTTCCTGCCTTCTCTGCCGGTAAGCTGTTCAAGGAGAAAGTTGCACCCAGCGAGAAATAGCAGCTGATGACTTCGAGCGGAACGCATCCTTGAACCGACCGACTCACGGGGGAAATCTAGCCTGGGCAGCAGAACTGGCCGGCTGTTCCCCTTCTTTAATTCTTGATTTTTCGGCGAGTATTAACCCACTAGGTCCGCCCCAAAGCGCGATCGCAGCAATCGAACGTGGGTTAAAAGACCTTGTCGCCTATCCAGACCCCAATTATCACCAACTACGGGCGTCATTGAGTCAACACCACCCGACTCTGACGCCTGACTGGATTTTGCCCGGTAACGGCTCAGCCGAACTGCTGACTTGGGCAGCCAGGGAGCTATCAGAACTAGAGCAAACGCACCTACTTACCCCGGCATTTGGCGACTACCAACGCGCTCTCAACGCATTTGGTGCAACTGTCCGGGAATACCCTATTGATTTGACAGGCGAGATTTCAGATTTTCGATTATCAATCCACAATCCACCATCAAAAATTCAAAATCGCCATGGTCTACTACTCAACAACCCACACAATCCAACCGGGATAGTCTTTCACCGAGAAACGATTCTGCCTCTGATATCGCACTATGCTTTGGTTATAGTGGATGAAGCCTTCATGGATTTTCTCCCGCCCGACCAGCAGCAAAGCTTAATCCCAGCGGTGCAGGACTATCCCAATTTAGTGATTTTGCGATCGCTAACCAAGTTCTACAGCTTCCCTGGATTGCGAGTCGGTTATGCGATCGCTCACCCAGACCGACTGCAACAGTGGCAGCAGTGGCGCGATCCCTGGCCCGTTAATGCCTTGGCAGCAGCCGCAGCCGCAGCTGTATTACAGGATGCAGAGTTTCAACACCAAACCTGGGACTGGCTGACACAAGCGCGATCGCAACTATTTCATGGTTTAGCATCACTATCAGGACTGCACCCCTACCCTAGTGCGGCTAACTTCCTACTGGTGCAGACTGAACGATCCAGTTCCCAGTTGCAGGCACAATTGCTCAAGCACAGCCGGATTCTCATCCGCGACTGCCTGAGCTTTCCCGAATTAGGCGATCGCTTCTTCCGAGTTGCTGTACGCACAGAGGCAGACAACCAACGCTTATTAGATGGTCTAGACGCCATTCTCAGTGAGCAGTGAGCAGTGGCCATTCTCAGTGAGCAGTGAACAGTGAACAGTGAACAGTGAACAGTGAGTAGAAAAAACATCGCTGAGTAGTAGAGTTCGGGCTGAAAAAGCGTTAACGGGTCAGGATATAACTGCTCGCTGTTTGACTACTAGCTACTACCAACGAGCACAAACAACCAATAACCAACAACCAATAACTAATAACCAACAACCAATAACCAACGACAAATGACAGTTGAATACGACCTCATCGCGATCGGGGGTAGCACGGCTGGCATCCAGGCTGCGGTTGCTGCCACGTATTTGAAAGCTCGCGTTGCCTTGGTAGAACCGCAAGGGCTACAGACGGACTGGATGAAGCATGGAGCGATGTACGCTCAAGCGTTGGCTCAAGTCGGCCGTGTTGCTCAGCACGTCCAGAAAGCTCCTGAAATGGGCGTTCACGTCTCCAGCACTGACTCGACCTCAGACCAACCGATCCCATCCATCCGAGTTACTGAAGCCATGCAGTGGGCCGAAGCGGTAGTCCACACTAGCTCGGAACAAGTATCTCCGGCAATCTTGGCGTCTTTGGGTGTAGATGTGATTGCTGGTGTTGGTGAATTTTGCCGACTCCCTCACTTGGGCTTTATCGTCAACAATCGCCGCCTTCGGGCACGGGCTTATTTGATTGCCACGGGTTCTTATCCGAGCATTCCTAACATCGAGGGATTATCAACTATTCGTTATCTGACCCCAGCAGATGTTTGGAGAACGGACTTCTCGCAACGATTGCAGGGTAGCTGGGTGGTAATTGGCGATGGACCGATGGCGACTGAACTGGCTCAAACTCTACTCAGACTCAACTGTGATGTCACGCTCATTGTCGAGGGTTCCCATATCTTGCCCAACGAAGACTCAGAGGCGTCTGGCTTGGTGCAAGCTCAGTTAGAAGCGGAAGGGATTCGCATTCTCACCGACAGTCCAGTGAGCCAAGTTAGGCGAATCGAGGATAAAACCTGGGTTCAAGCCGGAAATCGAGCCATTGAAGCCGATGAACTTGTTCTGGCTACAGATTGGCAGCCCAACGTAGCCGGCTTAAATCTGGAAGGGGTTGGGGTGAAATTTCACCCGCAGGGACTCGCTCTCAACGAAAAACTACAAACTACAAATTCCCGCATTTATGCCTGTGGAGGTATTACTGAGGGCTATCAGTCTGTCAATATTGCTCAGTATGAAGCGAGCATTGCCCTCAAGAATGCTCTATTTGCGCCCCTGTTCAAAGTGGATTATCGAGGAATTCCCAAAACCATCTTTTGTGACCCTCAATTGGCGCGGGTCGGCTTAACGGAAGCCCAAGCCAGACTCCGTTATGGTAAAGATGTCTTCGTCGTGCGGCAGTACTTCAAATCCCTCGATAAAGCTCAACTCACAGGGGAAACGACAGGATTTTGTAAACTGGTTGGGCGTCAGAATGGGGAAATTTTAGGTGCATCAATTGTAGGTTCAGAGGCTAGTGAGGCGATTGCCGCGATCGCATTAGCAATTCGACAGAAAATGAAGGTAAACGCGATCGCCAACTTCCCCCAAGTCTCGCCCACATTTTCCGAAATTGTTCACAAAACCGCTCTTGAGTGGCAGCGACAACGCCAAAATCAAAATAAAACGTTACAAGACTTTCTAGAAGGATTTTTCGACTTTCGTCGTAAGTGGTCTTCTTGACTCGTGCGGAATATAGGTTGTTAATAGTTTGAGTATTTCATCTCAACAGCAAACAACCAACCACCAACAACCAACAACTCAATCACTTGGAGCTTGCGAAAAATGCCCATACCACCTGCGATCGTAGACCTCAACCCAGCACCGATTCAGATAGCTCCAGCCACTACAGGAATTACCAATTTAGTGATTCATACACCCTCATTAGAACAGGAAATTTCCAATATGGCTCTTTCCTCCCCACCCGCTGAAGCACCAACCAATTTCACGCCATCAGCCCCACCCAATGAGGGAGCGACTTGGACAACCCTCTCTACTACACCAACCGATGGTGCAACTTGGACGAGTCTGGGAGCGACTTCCGCTAGCGAACCGACTTGGACGCCCTATCAATCCCCCTACACTCAACCTTCAAACAGTGACCAGTGAACAGTGACCAGTGACCAGTGAGCAGTGACCAGTGAGCAGTAACATTTGTTACCGGAGTGGGAATTGAACCCCAACTCAAGCTTTTGCTGTCTGCGTTAGGCTCTCGGATTAAGAACTCCCATGCCCGAGGGAACACTTGATTAACTGTGCATCGACCAGGAGCGTAACTGTTCGCTGGTGTCGATCAGCTTGTACGCGATCGCTGCTGAGGGATGAAGCAGCTGAGCATTCGTGGGTAGATACATGCCGTCAAAACCTGTTACAGAAGATTGGTACACTGCAAATCAACGTTACTTAATGGGATTGCTCGCCCAAACGCGTCAAGTTCTAGAACGATACATTGAACAGAACGAACAGGGATGTGAGGACGTAGGGGCAGGAGTTTTTGCGGATGTTGAAAAGGGTAGGAAACTGGCTAGTCATCCTGCCTTTGAGGAAGCATCTCCCGGATTGGAGCAACTATGCCAGATGTTTGGGCTGTCATCCTTTGAGCGGGACATTGTGCTGTTGTGTGCTGGCATGGAATTCGATCGCCATTGGGGTAGACTCTGCGCTGAAGCACAGGGACAGTCGCAGTGGACTTATCCAACATTTAGTTTGGCGCTATCCATCTCCAAATCCCCCTATTGGGGCGCATTGACTCAGGATGCGCCCTTGCGTCACTGGCGATTGATTGAGATTGCAGCTGGCAATTCCCTTGCCACGAGTCCCTTGCGCTTGGACGAGCAAATTGTGCATTACCTGACGGGGTTGCATCCCCTCGATGAGCGATTGAAACGATTGGGGGCAGCCCCATTGCAGATAGAGCAGTTAGTTGCATCCCATCATGCCCTAGCCGAGCAGATGGCAACCTGTTGGGTACAGGCATCCCAAGAAAATCAGGTTCTGCCCGTGTTGCAGCTTTGCGGCACAGAGGCGGTGAGCAAGCGATCGATCGCAGCCACGGCTTGTCGTCTGCTGGGATTAGACGGCTATGCGATTTCAGCCAAAACTCTTCCCAATGACATCCATCAACTACATGCAATCGGCTGTCTGTGGGAACGGGAATGGCAGCTGCATCAGCGAGTGGTATTACTAGATTGCGATGCCTTAGAATCCCAAGAAGGAGAAAAGCAGAGCAGCATTACGCATCTGCTCGACACTCTGCAAGCTCCCCTGATTGTCACCAGTTTGGAGCGTCGTCGTCTCATCCTTCGCCCAATGCTGACGTTGGACGTGCATCACCCCAGTCCAGCCGAACAGCGTCAGGTATGGCAAACTACTCTGGGTGACTTCGCGCTGTCTTTGGACGGACAGATCGATCGCCTCGTTACCCACTTCAACCTGAGTGCCGCGACAATCACAGCCACCACTTGGCAATTCAAAACACAACAGGGAAAACTCAACACGCCTCTCTCTAGAGAAACCGCCGACTCCTCTAATTCCTTCCGTATCCTCTGGGATGCCTGCCGTACCCAAGCTCGTCCCCGCTTAGATGAATTGACGCAACGAATTGAGGCCACGGTTCAGTGGGAGGATTTGGTATTGCCGGAGAAAGAGTTGGCAGTGTTGCAAGACGTGGCAGCACACGTTCGGCAGCGCTCAAAAGTTTACGAGCAATGGGGCTTTGCTGCCAAGGGAACGCGGGGTTTGGGAATCAGCGCCTTGTTTGCGGGAGCGAGTGGGACAGGAAAGACACTGGCCGCAGAAGTGTTAGGGAATGCTCTTCATCTGGATGTCTACCGGATTGATTTGAGTGCGGTGGTGAGTAAGTATATTGGCGAGACGGAGAAGAATCTGCGACGGGTGTTTGATGCGGCAGAAGGGGGTGGGGTAATTCTGCTGTTTGATGAGGCAGATGCACTATTTGGCAAACGCACGGAGGTGAAGGATTCCCACGATCGCCATGCCAATATTGAGGTGAGCTATCTGCTGCAACGGATGGAAGCCTATCGGGGTTTATCGATTCTGACAACGAATTTGAAAACCTCTTTAGATCAGGCATTTCTGAGGCGCATCCGCTTTATCGTTCAGTTTCCGTTTCCGGATGCCAATCAGCGATCGCAAATCTGGCAGGGCATTTTTCCCCAACAAACCCCGATTGACAATCTAGATTTTCAGAAGTTGGCAAAGCTCAATGTTACTGGGGGAAATATTCGTAATATTGCCCTAAATGCTGCATTTCTGGCAGCAGAAGCCGAAGAACCCGTGGGCATGAAACATCTCCTCCAGGCAGCAAAAAGCGAGTATATCAAGCTGGAACGACCGTTGACGGATGTGGAAGTCAAGGGATGGGTATCGTAATGTTAGAGTGTC
>DATNPC010001035.1:0-8117 GCA_036703375.1 Allocoleopsis sp. | reverse complement strand
CAAGCGCGGACAGAGCCAGAGTTCACCACCAGCGAACCGACTGTCGCCGACATCTCCGAAGAGAGTAGTGACTTAGTCTACGGACGTCATCCCGTTCTAGCCGCGTTAGAGAATCAGCGCCAGCTCCATCGAGTTTGGATTATTCCTCAACTGCGCTACGATCCCCGATTTCACTCCTTACTGCTCCAAGCTAAGGCAAACGGCACGGTGATTGATGAAGTCGATCCGCGACGCCTCAGCCAAATTACCGAGGGAGGCAACCATCAAGGGATCGCCGCTCAAGTTTCTCCATACTCCTACATTGATTTAGGGGACTTGATCGAAAAAGCCAAATTGACGGCGGAACAGCCGGTGATTTTGGTCTGTGATGGAATCGCCGATCCCCATAACCTCGGTGCAATTATTCGCACAGCAGAAGCTATGGGCGCTCAGGGACTAGTCATTCCTCAACGTCGAGCTGTGGGAGTCACCTCGACAGTAATGAAAGTGGCAGCTGGAGCTTTAGAAAATTTTCCAATTGCCAGGGTTGTCAATCTTGGTCGCGCTCTGGAAGAATTAAAAGCTGCTGGCTTTTGGATTTATGGTACAACAGCGGGTACCGGTAAACTACTACACACAGTTGAATTCAAAGGCCCAGTAGTCTTAGTAATAGGCTCGGAAAGTAATGGTTTGAGTCTGCTGACACAACGTGGCTGTGATGTTTTAGTTTCAATTCCGCTACAAGGCAAAACCCCAAGCCTCAATGCCTCCGTGGCAGCAGCAATGACCTTATACGAGACCTATCGTCAGCGTTGGTCGAATCTACTTTACCTGGATACCATTCCCAGAGATTCTTTGAAAAAAGAAAGATAAAGTAGTATAACGAAACGTAAAGAATCAAGCATTAGCAAGATTGAATAGAATCCCGTATAGCAGGAAAAGAGCATGAAAGAAGTTCTTCTCAAGATTCTCCAAATCCTTGGACTAGCTTGGTGGGTTGAGATTGTTACCGACAACCCACGCTGTACCTATTATTTCGGACCTTTTGTCAGCGAGCAGGATGCCTACGCGGCAAAGGATGGCTACATTGAAGATTTGGAAAACGAAGGGGCTCAAGGTATTTTTGTGGCGGTCAAACGCTGCAAGCCTAGCACTCTGACGATTTTTGACGATCTAGACGAGCCAACCGGACGCGAGACGATACGGACGTTCAGCGGACAAATGTCCTAATATCCTAGGACGTTACCTCACTCGACTCCCGCTCAAGTCACAACTTGAGGATGAAGTGCGAGCCAGCAGTCAATATCACTAAGTACCTGTTCGGGAATTTCCCAAGGAAACAAGTGAGCCGTGTTGGGGTAGCAATGCCACTGGCAATCCTGGAGGTGTTCAGCTGTTTCTCGACTCGATTGGGCGGTGATGTGTCGATCAGCTTCTCCGGCTAAAACTAAGCAGGGACGCTGAATCCGCTCTAGATCGGTCAGCCGATTGTAGCCAGCTCTCAAAGCCGTATTGAGAGCGCGTGTGGCGGCAGCAGAGGTTTGTAGGTAAGCTGACATCGCTTCTAGGGCAATGTACTGGTAAGCACTGGGAGAATGTTGTTGAATGAGGTAGCGGAAAAGCGATCGCTTCCCAAAGGTCTCAATATTCCACTGCCAACCGGGCTGAACCCGATTCAAGATCGCCGCGAGTCCCGTGTAAAGATTATCCTCCCAGCTAATAGGTGGATGATTACCTCTCGGTCGAGCGGCTGAGGCTATCAAAATTAATCCGCTAACTCGTTCGGGTAGCCTCAGCGCTAGCTCCATTGCCAAGATTCCTCCGAGCGACCATCCCAGTACTAAGCAACGATTAATTCGGAGGCGATTGAGGAGGGCTTCCAAGTCCATGAGGTGGTCGCTCATGCTAAAGTCCAGTGGAGTGCGACTCCTGCCGTATCCCCGCAAATCAGGCGCGATCGTCTGGAAGTTCTGGGATAAGTGCTGGGTAAAGACAGACATACTACTTCCCGATCCTGGATGACCGTGCAAGCAGAGAATAGGGAACCCTTTTCCCTTGACGTGAACGTTGAGGTTGAGAGCTGGAGAGGACACTGGAGGCACAGATACCACTTAATTGGGTTTGAGCTGGACTAGTCAGCTATTTCCAGCTTAATAGACCTCTGGCAAAAGTTGATTTTCCGCCCCTACGATGTGTTCTATACAACCGAGAACCGCTATCTAGCCGCTTCCAAGTTCTAGTCAAACTTTAGTTATGGGGCTCAAATCGCTTACCCTAATTAGCTGAAACCCAGACTAGAAAGAGTGACTGCTAAACGGCTCTTGTTGGTTACTGCTCTATCCAGAGCCGTAGCCTTATACTGAAGTTTGCAATTGGAGTCAGGAAGGAGGCGTAGTATGGCATCCATTCGCGAGTTGCACAAGCAACTCATCCGTAAAGAACGCTCTAGCGTAGAAATTACCCAAGAAGCTCTAGACCGAATTCAGGCGCTGGAGCCAAGATTACACAGCTTTGTGTCCGTGACAGCAGAACAAGCGCTAGAGCAGGCGCGCCAAGTGGATGCCAAAATCGCGGCAGGTGAAGACATTGGGCTATTGGCAGGAATTCCCATCGGGATCAAAGACAATTTGTGTACCAAGGGAATTCCCACCACTTGTGCCTCCAAGATTCTGGAGAATTTTGTGCCGCCCTATGAGTCAACAGTGACGCAAAAGCTCAAGGACGCGGGTGCCGTGATGGTGGGGAAAACCAATCTCGATGAATTCGCGATGGGGGGTTCTACCGAAAACTCTGCCTTTCACCTCACGGCGAATCCTTGGGATTTATCGCGCGTACCGGGCGGTTCTTCTGGGGGTTCAGCAGCGGCTGTAGCAGCAGAAGAGTGCGTAGTGGCACTTGGTTCCGATACGGGTGGCTCAATTCGCCAACCGGCGTCTTTCTGCGGTGTGGTAGGGATGAAGCCCACCTATGGTCTAGTTTCCCGTTATGGCCTGGTCGCTTTTGCGTCTTCGTTGGATCAAATTGGTCCGTTTGGGCGAACGGTGGAAGATGCCGCGATTTTATTAACCGCGATCGCAGGGTACGATCCCAAGGATAGTACCAGTCTCAAAGTCGAAATCCCCGACTACACGAAGGTACTTCAGCCCGACCTTAAACCGAGAGGCCGCCTCAAAATTGGCGTAATTAAAGAAACCTTTGGTGAAGGGTTAGACAGCGTCGTCGAACAAACCGTCACAAAAGCGATCGATCAACTGCAAAACTTGGGGGCTGAAATTCATGTGGTTTCTTGTCCTCGGTTCCGCTACGGGCTACCGACTTACTACATCATTGCTCCCAGTGAGGCGTCGGCAAATCTCGCTCGCTACGATGGCGTTAAGTACGGTTTCCGGGTACCTGACGCGGACAATCTCCTCGAAATGTACAAGAAAACTCGTGCGGCAGGATTGGGAAAAGAGGTCAAACGCCGGATTCTGGTGGGAACCTATGCCCTGTCAGCCGGATACTACGACGCCTATTACCTCAAAGCTCAGAAAGTCCGCACCCTGATTAAACAGGACTTTGAGGATGCCTTTAAACAAGTCGATATTTTAGTGTGTCCTACCGCTCCCACAACAGCGTTTAAAGCTGGGGAAAAAACAGAAGACCCCTTAAGCATGTATTTAGGTGACTTGATGACGATCCCAGTCAACTTGGCTGGCTTGCCAGGAATCAGCGTGCCGTGCGGGTTTGATGAGAATGGTCTACCGATTGGGATGCAGTTGATTGGTAAAGTGTTGCGCGAAGACCAACTGTTTCAAGTGGCTTATGCCTACGAGCAATCGACCCCATGGCATTTGCGCGTACCAGCGTTGGAGCCAACGGTGACGGATTGAACTCGCCCGGTAGAGGGGATTTTCAGCAGGAGTTCCTAGACTTGAAGAGACGCGACCGCATGCGTCTCTTCAACCTCTTTTATAACGATGAGTCGATTTAAACTGGGATTAGCTATCCATTCCGCTTAACTGCCCACACCTCTACATATAGAGTTAGAGAATCTAAAACTCACTAAATATAGAGACCAGAATCGATTAATCTAGTCTAATCTCGTCTATTGCCATCGGTTGAAAAGCCCATGTCCTTTGTTGGTCTACATATTCATAGTGATTACAGCTTGCTAGATGGAGCTTCTCAGCTGCCACAGCTCATCGACCGTGCGCTGGAGTTGGGAATGCCCGCGATTGCGCTGACCGATCACGGAGTTATGTACGGCGCGATCGAACTGATTAAAGTCTGCCGGGGTCGGAATATCAAGCCGATTATCGGGAATGAGATGTATGTGATCAACGGGGACATTGAGGACAAGACGAAGCGTTATCGCAAGTATCACCAAGTGGTCTTGGCAAAAAGCACCCAAGGCTACAAAAATTTAGTCAAGCTGACCACCATCTCTAACCTCAAGGGGATTCAGGGTAAAGGGATTTTTTCACGCCCCTGCATCAACAAAGAACTCCTCAAGCAGTATCGCGAAGGCTTAATCGTGACCAGTGCTTGCTTGGGTGGGGAAGTTCCCCAAGCGATTCTCAAAGGTGACATGAAACTAGCCCGCGAGGTTGCTCAGTGGTACAAGGAGGTTTTCGCTGATGATTATTACTTAGAAATTCAAGACCACGGATCTGTAGAAGACCGATTGGTTAACGTTGAACTGGTTAAAATTGCCCGCGAACTGGGGATTAAAATCGTTGCGACGAATGACTCTCACTTTATCTCCTGCTACGATGTCGAAGCTCATGATGCCTTGCTTTGTATTCAGACGGGCAAGCTAATTATCGAAGATAACCGGATGCGCTATAGCGGCACCGAGTATCTGAAGTCGGCGCAAGAGATGGCGCGACTGTTTCGGGATCACCTACCTGATGATGTAATCCAAGAAGCGATCGCAAACACCCTAGAAGTAGCCAACAAAGTTAAGCACTACGACATTATGGGGGAACCCCGCATCCCCAACTATCCCGTGCCAAGCGGTCATACCGCTGATACTTATCTCGAAGAAGTAGCTTGGGAAGGACTAATCGCACGCTTAAGGTGCCGCTCTCGTAGCGAAATCGAACCCGTCTACAAAGAGCGTCTGGACTACGAGCTGAAAATGATGCAGCGGATGGGGTTTTCCAGCTATTTTTTAGTCGTATGGGATTACATTAAATATGCCAGGGATCGAGGCATTCCTGTCGGTCCAGGCCGAGGAAGTGCGGCAGGTTCTCTAGTCGCTTATGCCTTAAAAATTACTAATATTGACCCCGTTCATCATGGCCTTCTCTTCGAGCGATTTTTGAATCCAGAGCGGAAATCGATGCCAGATATTGATACCGATTTCTGCATTGAACGACGCGATGAAGTGATTGAATATGTCACCCAGAAGTATGGGAAAGACCGGGTGGCTCAGATTATTACCTTTAACCGCCTCACGTCTAAGGCAGTCTTGAAAGATGTCGCTAGAGTGTTAAATATTCCCTACAAGGAATCCGACCAAATGGCAAAGCTCATCCCTGTCGTGCGGGGCAAGCCAACTAAACTCTCAGTCATGATTTCTGAGCAAACACCAGCCCCAGAGTTTAGAGAGGCTTACAAAAACGACCTCAACGTTCAACGTTGGATCGATATGGCGATGCGGATTGAGGGGACGAATAAAACCTTTGGCGTCCACGCGGCTGGTGTTGTGATTTCCGCCGAACCGCTGGATGAAATTGTGCCATTACAGGTGAATAACGATGGTGCTGTGATTACCCAGTATTTCATGGAAGATTTGGAATCTCTGGGGCTTCTGAAAATGGATTTCTTGGGTCTGAAAAACCTAACGACTATCCAAAAAACAGCAGAACTAATCAAGAAAAGTAAAAATATCGAATTGGATTTAGACCAGCTGCCACTGGATGAAAGAAGAGCCTTTTCTATTCTAGAAAAGGGTGAAGTTAAAAAACTCCCTAACGATATTAAATCAACTTACAAGCTTTTAGAACGAGGCGACTTAGAAGGTATCTTCCAATTAGAATCATCGGGAATGCGGCAAGTTGTCCGAGACCTCAAACCGTCTAGTATCGAAGATATCTCTTCAATTTTGGCGCTTTACCGCCCTGGGCCTTTAGATGCTGGACTCATTCCTAAGTTTATCGATCGCAAACACGGGCGAGAGAAAGTTGAGTATCAACACCCTCTACTCGAACCAATCTTAAAAGAAACCTACGGCACGCTTTGCTATCAAGAGCAAATCATGAAAATGGCTCAAGATTTAGCAGGGTACTCGTTGGGTCAAGCTGATTTGCTGCGCCGAGCCATGGGGAAGAAGAAAGTTTCTGAAATGCAGAAACATCGAGAAACATTTATCGATGGTGCCGCTAAAAATGGAGTAGCAAAACGAATTGCGGAAGGCTTATTCGAGCAAATGATTCTGTTTGCCGAATATTGCTTGAGTTATGACACTGAAATTTTAACCGTTGAATATGGCCCGATGCCGATTGGCAAACTTGTGGAGGAGGGTATTACCTGTACGGTCTACAGCGTAGATAGTAATGGTTACGTGTATACGCAACCGATCGCGCAATGGCACGATCGCGGACAACAAGAGGTATTTGAGTATTATCTGGAAGACGGTTCCATGATTCGCTCAACTCCAGATCATAAATTCATGACCGTTGCGGGGCAAATGCTCCCGATCGATGAGATATTTGAACGAGGCTTAGACCTCAAGCGAGTAGAAGGGTTGCCGTCATGGCTGCTCGATCTGGCGAGTTGATGGAACAACCCAAGTAGCAGAAATATGGTATGAGTTAGCAAAAAAATGCGATCGCTCGATAGGTAGCTTGAACGCTAAGCACTTACGTTGAAAATTAGGCAACGAGTTGCGATCAAAAGTGGGCAAGCAGTCAATCAGTAGGTAACTAAAAATGTACAGTCCTGGTCAGTTCTGTCTTTTATTTCTGGTTTGTCTAGCTGGTATTGGATTCATTGCTGTTGCCTATTTGTGTGCCATATTTCACTAAAAGCTACAGATATCTTTAATATTTTTCACAATAATTAAACTCACTCATCAAGTCTTTGACGGTTCTAAAAAGACTTTGTTTCTCCAGTTCTAATAATTACAAAAATTGAAGAAAGTGTAGTTAAAACAGTGAGATAACTGTTTAATAGAATATTCCTCTAAACGATTAAAAAATTAGGTTCAAAAATTTAGTACCTCGCTAGGTGCTACTACCACATAGGAGAAAACTATGGATGAACGTGCAAAAGCCTTGGCTGCTTTGGCAGCTCAACGCTGGCGAGTAGCGCTGTTACTCACAGGTACCATGATGTTTATCTACTTTGGCTTCATTCTACTGATTGCCTTTGATAAACCCCTCATGGGTTTGTTGGTTTTTCCAGGACTCAGCTTGGGCATCTTGCTGGGTGCATTGGTGATTGTCTCAGCTTGGGTGCTGATTTACGTGTATGTGCGTTGGGCAAATACCAAGTACGACGAGAAAATAGCTCAGCTCACGAGGCAGTAAATCATGATCATGCATCTCGGACTATTCAATCTACTGGCAGTTACTACTACCAATCTCGGGCAATTTAATCCGCTAGCAATCTCTTTCTTTTTTCTCTTCGTTGCGATCACGTTGGGCATTACTTACTGGGCGGCGCAGCGAACCAAAACGACATCGCACTTCTATGCAGCGGGCGGCAATATCACGGCTTTGCAAAATGGTCTTGCCCTCGCTGGTGATTTTATGAGCGCGGCAAGCTTCTTGGGTATTGCTGGACTAGTCGCGCTGAACGGCTTTGATGGATTGATTTACTCGATTGGCTTTCTGGTTGGCTGGCCTATCGTCATGTTCCTGATTGCCGAACCACTACGCAATCTAGGTCAATACACGTTTGCCGACGTGGTAGTCTATCGCTTGCGCCAAAAGCCAGTACGGATTGCTGCGGCTATTGGCACGCTGGCAGTGATTACCTTTTATCTCATTGCCCAAATGGTTGGTGCGGGGAACCTGATTAAACTGCTGTTTGGGTTAGATTACGCCTTAGCCGTTGTGATTGTCGGCGGCTTAATGTTGGCGTATGTGATTTTCGGCGGGATGATTGCCACGACTTGGGTGCAAATCATCAAGGCAATTTTGTTGTTG
>DATNPC010001034.1:0-3558 GCA_036703375.1 Allocoleopsis sp. | reverse complement strand
CCGACTAATGCGCCTGCGATGATTAACATGTTGTTCATCACCACAAAACCAGCTGCACTGGCGGCTAAGCCTGAGTAAGAGTTGAGTAGCGAAATCACGACAGGCATATCGCCACCACCAATCGGCAGGACGAACAATACGCCGAGTACCAAGGAAACGCCCACTAATCCCAGGAAGATCGAGAGATCGCCTGGCGTAGCAATGAGATAACCGCTGCCAACCACAAAGCTAGCCAACAGCAGGGCGTTAACCGGTTGCTGCAAGGGGAAAGTCATGGGTGCGCCAGGGAGCAAACCTTGCAGTTTGGCAAACGCCACAAAACTTCCCGTGAGCGTGACCCCACCAATCAAGACACCGAGAATAATCGTAATTGTGGCGTATAGGGTGACGGATTCCCCACTGCTAAGCAGTCGCCAAAATTCTCCGATCGCAACTAACGCGGAAGCCGCACCTCCCAGCCCGTTGAGCAAACCGACCATCTGTGGCATTTCAGTCATCTGGACTTTATACGCCGCAATTGCGCCGAGTACGGTGCCAATAGCCAGTGCCAACACAATCATTTGATAGTTGAGCACCTGACGATCGAGGAGCGTTGCTACGATCGCTAAGAGCATACCCACCGCCGCGATCGTATTCCCCTGGCGGGCTGTTGCCGGTGAACCCAGTCTTTTCAGACCAAAAATAAATAACGATGCTGCAACTAAATACGTCAGCTCAATTCCCGTAGGCAGAAAGTCGCTCATGCCTTCACCTCTTTTTTCTTAAACATTTGCAACATCCGATCGGTAACAAGAAAACCTCCGACTACGTTGACCATTGCCAACACGACAGCAATCAAGCCCAAAATTACAGTGAGGTTTGACTCTTTAGGGCCAGAGATAATCAGCGCTCCAATCACGGAGATACCAGAAATTGCATTGGCTCCCGACATCAGGGGAGTATGAAGCGTTGGCGGTACTTTATTGATGACTTCAAAGCCAACAAACGATGCCAGTACAAATACAAACAAACTCGAAAGCAATACAGCTGTTGTCATGAATTAATTACAGACTCCTTTCACTACCAGCGTTTAGCCTAATAGGTTGCAGATGGATAGATAGTAGAGTGTCAAAGATAAACCCGCGATGAATTATGAATTCTGAATGTGATGCAAAACCTCTACCAACTACAGAATTGAAAATTCATAATTCATCATTTACTCTTCAACCCACTTTTACCCCTTCAAGGGTCAAAGCCTCCTTTACTCGTTGATTGCGAATTTCTCCTCCATAAGTGACGCAAGTGCTATCGATAATGTCGTCTTCAAAGTTCAACTGCAACTCGCCGTCCTTAATGAGGTACTGCAACAACGTAGAAATATTTTTGGCGTACATTTGACTGGCGTGGACGGGCATTGAGGAGGGTAAGTTGATCGGTCCAACGATCGTGATGCCATTACGGACAACATCCTTACCGGGTTCAGTATAGGCACAGTTGCCGCCTTGTTCTGCTGCCAAATCAACAATGACTGCTCCAGGTTTCATCTGTTGCACCATTTCTTCTGTTACGAGCAATGGTGCTTTTTTGCCAGGAACCTGAGCGGTGGTAATCACGACATCGGAGTTCTTAACATGTTCGGTCAGAACTTCTTGAGTTCGCTGCTTGGATACTTCGGAAATTTCCTTGGCGTAACCTCCCGTTGCCACGGTGTCTTCATCGAGTTTTACTTCGACAAACTTGGCACCTAGGCTTTGCACTTCTTCTTTAACGGCGGGTCGAATGTCAAAGGCTTCTACGACAGCCCCTAAGCGTCTCGCCGTAGCGATCGCTTGTAGACCCGCGACACCTGCGCCCATGACAAACACTTTCGCCGGTCTAATCGTACCAGCCGCTGTGGTCAACATGGGAAAGAATTTGGGTGAAGCCGCTGCTGCAATCAGTACCGCTTTGTATCCTGCTACACCTGCCTGAGAAGACAGAGCATCCATACTCTGAGCGCGGCTGGTGCGGGGAATGAGTTCTAGGCTGAATGCTGTTACTTTTCGGTTGGCTAGGTGCTGTACGATTTCGGGCTTCCCCAAGGGATTGAGGAAGCTAATCAAACTACTTCCTTCCCTGAGTTGATAAATTTCCTGTTCCTTGGGAACGCCAACTTTGAGCACTACATCGGCTTGACTCCATAGTGTATTGGTATCGGAAATAATTTTGGCTCCAGCCGCTTCATACGCCTCATTCGTGAAAAATGCTGCTTCTCCGGCACCAGCTTCTACCCAAATTTCTAAGCCCTGTTTGACTAATCGGGCAACAGTATCAGGAATTAAGGCGACGCGACGCTCACCGACTTCTATTTCCTTCGCGATCGCTATTTTCATGAACGCTCCTTTTGACTTAAGCTAGTGATGATGAGTAAACTTACTTAAACAGAACTAGCCAGTTAGATTGGCAAGGCAGTACCCTCCCTAGCAGCCCTAGGGAGTAAAGGTCGTCTTGCCCTTTATTCAGTAGAAAAGGCAAAACATGCAAGTAAGATTCTAATCTGCATCCTAGTGTTGCTCAGCCGATCCCGAAGACTATTTTTAACTTCTCTTAAATATTCCAGTCTGTTCACCGTCAAAAACCTTCGGTTGTTTCGCGCGATCGACTCATGGAGTAGTGGCACTTTCTCCCAAGCGCGAGCGTCACCACCAGCAACTCTAATTTTTCAGGAGTTCAATTCTGATAAAGTCAAAACCAGTAAACTTTAGTAACAAACGATCGCGTCTTAGGGTAAGAGTAGCAAGCTTATGTTCTCTACAAAATCGTCGATAAGACACCTATTCGGTGCAGTAGCAGTTACAGGGTGTTTGCTCACCGGGTTTTCGGTCACTAGCTGGGCGCAGAGCAATCCAGGCTTCACGCTCTGGAGTGGGGTTACTCGTGAAAATCAGCTGAACTATTATCTAGATTTCGGGGGTCAACCCAACGGATGGGATCGCTATCGGCTGCGTATTCCCGCTAAAAAGATGGAATTAGGGGTTGCCCAGTTCGCCATCTCTTATCCCGACTATTACGATGGCAAGTTTGACCCGAAAAAAATTGAGGTGCGCGTTAAGGGGAAAGCTGTGCCGTTATCTGAAGTGAAGTGGGATAAGGATAACCATTTAATCCAGATCAACCTGGAACAGCCAATTACTGCCGGAAATAAGGTTGAGATTGTGTTATCGAATGTAAAAAACCCGCCGTTCGGGGGAATTTACTACTTTAACTGCCAAATTCTTACGCCCGGTGACGTGCCATTGCCCCGTTACCTCGGTACGTGGATTTTGAGTATTGGCGGTTAGACCCGGTGCAACGCCCTCATCGCTTTTGCCTGAAGTTCAGCTAGCGCGTCGCTTTGTGGTATTCGATACAGATCGTAATCCGAACAATTACGCGTCCGTGCCTCCATCTGTTTTTGAAGGAGAAACGTTCTGCCGAATAGAAGTGCTATCGTAATAGATTGTGGCTCTCTTTCAAAGTGTCAAATCACGCTGTTTTAAAGTAATCGCTCATGACTCAACGCACTTTAGGCGGCACCAGCCGCAAGCAAAAACGAACGTC
>DATNPC010001033.1:0-14902 GCA_036703375.1 Allocoleopsis sp. | reverse complement strand
ATGACGATTCATGCGGGGATTTTGATCGAGCATTTGCCTTTGGTGAGAAACCGCATCACCGGCATTGTCTCTCGCGGGGGTGGGATTCTGGCTCGGTGGATGCTGCACCATCACAAGCAAAATCCCCTTTATACCCATTTCAACGACATCATCGAAATTTTCAAAAAATACGATGTGTCGTTCAGTTTGGGGGATTCACTCCGCCCTGGCTGTACTCACGATGCTTCTGACGACGCTCAATTAGCAGAACTCAAAACGCTGGGACAGCTCACTCGCAAGGCATGGGAACATGACGTGCAGGTGATGGTAGAGGGGCCCGGCCATGTGCCGATGGATCAAATTGAGTTCAATGTGAAAAAGCAGATGGAGGAGTGTTCGGAAGCGCCCTTCTACGTGCTAGGACCATTGGTGACGGATATTGCCCCTGGTTACGACCACATCACTTCAGCGATTGGTGCAGCCATGGCTGGATGGTATGGTACAGCGATGTTATGTTACGTCACGCCGAAGGAACACTTAGGCTTGCCGAATGCCGAGGATGTACGCAATGGCTTGATTGCCTACAAAATTGCAGCTCATGCCGCCGATATCGCACGGCATCGTCCCGGCGCACGCGATCGCGATGACGAACTCTCCAAAGCGCGTTACAATTTCGACTGGAATCGTCAGTTTGAACTCGCTCTCGACCCAGAGCGTGCGCGGGAATATCACGACGAAACGTTGCCAGCCGATATCTACAAAACCGCAGAATTCTGCTCGATGTGCGGCCCTAAATTCTGTCCGATGCAGACTAAAGTAGATGCCGATGCCTTAACCGAATTGGAGAAGTTCTTAGCCAAAGAACCCGTAAGATAAGCTTAAGTTTTCTCTTCATTGAGTCATTGATTGTCTTGAGCATTTAGGGTAGGTCAGTCTCGACCTGCCCTTTAATTTTTTCCAAAATGAGTTGTCAAAATCCCGAGGGTTAGACCCTTTCAGATTTTAGATACAAGGCTTCTGAACGTTATACGAAACAAGAGCTTCAGGAATTTTAATGCAGTCTGTTCCATGCCAAATGGTATTCAACTATTGCTTTGGGGCTTTAGCTGCGCCCAGCGCTCTTTAAGGTCTGCAATAGAAAATAAAGCTTGAAAGTTTAGCCCAACTGATTCGTAAAATTCGGCTCCTCCTTGCTGTCGGTCTACTAACGCAATCACCTGCTCTACGTCGTAGCCAACATTTCTCAGTCGCTCTACAGCTTTCATCGCTGACTGCCCAGTCGTGACCACATCTTCCAACACGACCACTTTGGCTCCTGTAGGCAGCTCTGGGCCTTCGATATATGCCTGCGTGCCATGCCCTTTCGCCTCTTTCCGGATAATTAAGGCGGGAATCGGTCGATTTTCTAGGGCAGAAACCACGCTCACTGCACTGACAATGGGGTCTGCTCCTAGAGTCAAGCCAGCAACGGCTTGAGTATCAGTTGGGAGCTGAGATAGCAGCAAACGACCCACAGCTAAGGCTCCCTGAGGATGGAGCGTTACCTGCTTACCGTTGATGTAATACGAACTGTGCTGACCTGAAGAGAGTACAAAGTCTCCCTCCTTGTAGGCTAACTGGCAAAACAAATCCAGTAGGAACTGGCGTAGGGTTGTTAAATCGCTTAAAGCGTCTGGGTAAAGTGGTTGTTGAATTTTGTCAATCATTAACTTATGGCAAAGAACATTAAGAAGGAGCAAGCGGTGAAATTTTGACCCTCAACAATCCTAAGCTTAAATATCAGATAGTATTGAGAAAAAATGAGTGTGAGGATGAGGAAGATGCGGTTGACTCAGTTAATCGGTGCATTAGTTCTGACTAGCGCTTCTACTATATTGGCTTGGCCTGCCATGGCCCAAACTGACTCCACCAGCTTTGAGCCAATCCGTCTAGAAACTATTCCCGAAGCCTTCGATCGAGCGTTTTTTAGGGAGTCGAATGACTATTACTACAGCCGCACTATTCCAAGCCAAATTCAATACATGTTTGGTCCCGGTGTACCAGGGCGAGCGACTTTCCCCGACTTGTTAATCGAGCGGGACGCTGAGCGAGTCAACCGGCTTTATAAGGATGTCCTCGAACAGCAGGTTTCCAGTGACCCCGTGCTTCGCACTCCCGATCTACCCAATCCCTTTGATACTTCGATTCGACTGTCGCCTGCGTCTAACCGTCTCGGGGGTCGGTTAGAGGGCAGTGAGTTTTACTTAGATACGCCTTAACAAAGGTCAAGTGCAGCGAGCGATAAATCCAGGGTGCAGGAGTTGAACCTGCCTTGGGCGAATTATGAGTTCGCTGCCTCAACCGCTCGGCCAACCCTGGTTACTCTTCACTCTTGGCGCTTTTTCTCTCCGTCTATGATTGTATCAAGAGAGACGCCGATAAGCGCGAGTACACAAACGTCGGTCTGAAAATTCTTATCCCTTCTGTCGTAGGCTAATACCCGCTTGAAGAAAAATTTTTAGCCAGAATGACATACAGTGGTGCGGAAAGCGCTGCTAATTGATGTAATGATCTATTAGGTTCCCTGATGGCAGCTCAGTCAAATTGTATGGTTTAGCAAGGGCGAGTCTTAAGCGATCGCTTTTGGATTGACCAAGACTGTGCAATTGTCCCGCCTCCTCTAGGAGCTTGAGCAATGCGAGAGTTCCTTAAATAAAATGCATGTCATAAGAATTGACTTTTTTAGAGTACGTGCTAAAACTAGACCACTAAAATAAAAACGGCTTTGTCTGCTGTAGCCTCAAACCTTTCGACTCACAACGTTTGGGTCAAACGGTTTCTAGCTGTAAAGCAGGCATGGCAGATAGCAGGTTATCTGGCAATTCCTGTAACTAGAATCACTGATGAAGTTAAACTCAACTGTAGCGCTCACTTTAATCCTGCTGGCAATGATGTTAGGTGCCGGTTTTGTGAGTGCGATGTGGGGATTCACGATTGGTCACGAAGCCCTAAAAGGTGTTACCCAGCCTGACGTTCGACCCACTAAAAAGCTGGCAGATGGTCAGCAAGCGTCTTCTGGTCAAGAGGGAGTCGCGATTTTACGCGAAGAAGATATCCTGAATAACGTTAAGGAGTACATCAAGACTAGGGGTAAGGAATCCAAGACGAACAATAACGATAAAGGCGCTAAGGACAATAATAAGGACGAGCAAGCGAAAAATGACAATCAGCCCGATTCACAACAGCAGGCTTCAGCCGAACCCAGCCCCCTTGCTACTCAGGCATCCTTTACTAGCGATAGCAATCCAAAACTAAATTTACCCATCAAAAGTGAGGATCGGGGTGTAACGCTGGAGATTCATTCTGCCAGTCAACAAGGGGGTTCTTTATTGCTGAATGTCAGCTTAAAGAATAAGGGAGGCAATGCTGTACGATTTCTCTACAGTTTTTTAAATGTTACCGATAACCAAGGTCGCCCTCTCAGCGCAATTACAGAAGGGTTGCCAGGGGAATTGCCCCCAAACGGTCAAGAATTTTCTGGTACCGTGAGTATCCCAAGCGCTTTACTGGAGGACGCGAAGAGCCTTTCACTGACGCTGACGGACTACCCCGATCAGAAACTTCAGCTGAAGATGGCAGATATTCCCGTTGCGAGGTAAATTGCTGTTTGGTTGTTTTTTGCTGGTTGCTGGTTGTTTGTTATTTGTCAAAATGGGCAACTCACAAATAACAAATAACGGGTCTTTTATGTTTTACCTTTGAGAGGTTGGCGACCTAATGGTTCTCCTAACAGTGAGTGTTATTGCTAACCTCACCGCTCGCGATATTCTGTTGCGAGTGTTATCGGTGCTACTCCTGATTGCGATCAACGCCTTTTTTGTCACGGCGGAGTTTTCCATGGTTTCCGTGAGGCGATCGCGAATCAGCCAATTAGCTGAGGCAGGTGACGTACAGGCAAAGACTGTTCAGTCGCTGCAACAGAGTATCGAGCGCTTACTCTCTACCACTCAATTAGGGATTACCCTTTCGAGTTTGGCGCTAGGCTGGATTGGTGAGAGTACCATGGCGACTTTGGTCGCGGTGGTTCTAGAGCAACTGCCGGTACCGGAAGCTACCAGCCAATTGATCGCCCATTCTCTCGCCATCCCGATCGCCTTTTTCCTGATTGCTTATCTGCAAATCGTTCTCGGTGAATTGTGTCCCAAATCGGTCGCGCTCCTTTACTCAGAACAGCTAGCGCGGTTTCTCGGATCACCCAGCCTTGCGATCGCTCGTTTTTTTAACCCCTTCATCTGGATTTTGAACCAATCCACTCGCTGGCTGTTACGACTTGCTGGCATCCAATATACGGGTCAAGGCTGGTATAACCGAGTCACGCCGGAAGAATTACAGCTGATTATCACCACCGAGCGAGAGTCCACGGGACTAGAAGCAGAAGAACGGGAACTCCTCAAAAATGTGTTCGAGTTTGGTGAGGTTCAGGCAGCAGAGGTGATGGTTCCTCGCACGAGCATTGCCTCAATTCCTGCTACCGCAACCTTTCAGGAGTTGCTGGAGGAAATTGTTAACACGGGTTACTCTCACTTTCCCGTTACGGGTGAATCCCTCGATGACATTCTCGGCATTATTTACTTTCAGGAGTTGGCCGAACCGTTGGTCAAAGGGGAGCTAACCATGGAAACATCGATTCAAGCCTGGATTCGTCCGGTTCGGTTTGTCCCAGAATTTATTCCGTTGAGCGAACTGTTACCTTTAATGCAGCGATCGCATTTAACCATGGTGATGGTCGTGGATGAGTTTGGCGGTACCGCTGGATTGGTAACCCTTAAAGATTTAATTGCCGAAATTATTGGTGACACGGCAGAACCCGAAAATACAGAAGAGCCAGCGATCCAGTTTATTGACGAACAAACGTTCCTAGTACAAGCCCAAATGAATTTGGAAGAAGTCAACGAATTGTTGGATTTGCACTTACCTTTAACGGATGAATATCAAACGCTAGGCGGTTTTATCCTGTATCAATTGCAGAAAATTCCCCTACCCGGTGAAACTCTAAATTACGACAATCTTGAGTTAACTGTTGAGTCGGCTGAAGGGCCCCGCTTGCACCAAATCCGCATCCACAGACACGAGCTAGCAGCGGACGAGCAAGAAGAAAACACTGTGTCGGATATTGAATCTGAGCCATCTACCAATGGTGATAGTCGGTCTAATGATGCGGTTGACCAAAGCGATCGCGCTAAAAGTGTAGAGCCAGATGATGAGAGCGATCGAGACTCTCATCCAGAGAAGTTTTGAGAACTTGGGAATGTAGTTATTTTATCGGAAGCTAAAGGACAAACCTGAAAGTAATTCGCTCGTCCAATGACGCCTGATAGGTTTTGCCGTCGATATAATCTTGGACTAAAAGAGGATTAAATTGGGCTAGAGAGACACCACAGCGAGAACAAAAACGCGCTCCACTGGGATTTTCTTTCCCACAACTCGTACAAGCGATCGCATTCCTAGAAAGTGCTACCAACAAAAGCGAGTCCCACTGCTACCCGACGCTCGGACACTCTCCTCAATTTTACGACGATTTTTTAGCCTGTAAAGGAGCAATTCTGTACCTAATTGTGATATATCAAGACTCTCAGCTACAAGTTTGATATAAGTAGGCGTAATCCCTTATGTCTTAGCTGGGATGTATCTCTACCATTAAGCCGTCCGGTAAGGGGCGTTTATGCACACAGTTGTCCTCGTTCTAGTTCAAGTACTGGTTATCATTGGACTCTCCCGACTCATGGGCTTAGGGTGCCGAGCCTTCAAACAGCCCCTGGTGATTGGCGAGATTATCGCTGGGATTATGCTGGGGCCTTCTTTGTTAGGGTTGGTGGCTCCAAATCTAGCAACGGCGCTGTTCCCTGCCGAGACGCTTCCCTTTCTCAACGTGCTGTCTCAAGTCGGGCTGATCTTTTTCATGTTTCTGATTGGTCTGGAGCTAGACCCCAAATACCTGAAAGGAAACTTGAATGTAGCAATTTTGACTTCCCACGTTAGTATTCTGGTGCCTTTTTCCCTGGGAAGCGTACTCGCGTTACTGCTGTATCCCCTCGTCTCGAACGCGAGCGTCCCGTTTACGGCGTTTGCCTTATTTTTGGGAGCGGCAATGTCGATTACTGCCTTTCCCGTATTGGCTCGGATTATTACAGAGAACAACTTGCAGGGAACGCGCCTGGGAACTCTGGCCCTGACCTGTGCGGCAGTCGATGATGTGACGGCTTGGTGCTTGTTGGCGTTGGCAATCGCCGTAGGGAAAGCCGTGATGTCACCGACCGGCGGTCAACACAACATGATTGGAGTCGTCGCCACCCTTGTTGAGGCTCTGCTCTATATCGGGTTCATGGTAACGGTAGGACGTTGGTTCTTACAACGGCTTTCCAACCATTACAACCGGAGCGGACGGCTGACTCAGCTCGTTCTCGCTGGGATTTACATGGGAGTGGTCGCGTCTGCTCTGATTACTGAGTTAATTGGCATTCACTTGATTTTTGGAGCGTTCCTCTTGGGCGCGGTCATGCCCAAGCATGCGGGCTTGGTCAGAGAATTGGCTCAGAAGACCGAAGATTTTGTTTTAACCTTTCTGCTACCCATCTTTTTTGCTTACAGCGGACTGCGAACTCAAATTGGTCTGCTCAACCAGCCTGCACTGTGGTTACTGTGTTCTGCCGTGGTGGGAGTGGCCATCGTTGGCAAGTATGCGGGGACTTATGCCGCCGCTCGCGTCGGAGGTATTGACCAACGAGAAGCCTCTGCCTTGGGTTGGTTGATGAATACACGAGGATTGACCGAGCTGATTGTACTCAATATTGGTCTGAGCTTAGGTATTATTTCACCCTTGCTGTTCACCATGCTGGTGATTATGGCATTGGTGACGACAGTCATGACCTCACCCCTTCTAGAGTGGACGTATCCCAAGCAGCTGATCAAGCTAGATGTTTTGGAATCGGAACCTGCGGTCGAAAGCGCTCTTGAAGTCAGTCAACCCACTTATCGAATTTTGGTACCCGTTGCCAATCCCAGTACGCAGAAAGGATTACTTCAACTCGCGATCGCGATGGCAGGCAATCGAGTACAAGATGCTCGACAATATGGTTTAGCGGCGCTATCGGCCGTTGTTCATCCACTGAGCTTAATTCAACTGGAAGAAGACTATGTGTTTCAAAGCACTCCCGTTGAGGCAGAGCGACTGATTCAACAAGGTCGGACTCGCTTGGAAGAACTGATTCAAACTCTGGAACCGCCAGAAGTTCGCGAATTAGTCCATCCGATTGTTCGCATGGCTAATGATGTGGCACGAGCAACGGCAGAGATTGCCGAACTCGATCGCGCTAACCTGATTCTAGTCGGTTGGCACCGTCCGGCATTTAGTACCAATCGCTTAGGCGGACGAGTGGGTCAAATTCTCAGTACAGCGCCAGTTGATGTGGCCGTATTTGTCGATCGCGGTCGGGAGCGTTTAGAACGGTTGCTGGTACCTTACGCTGGTAATACTCACGACGATCTAGCTCTGGAACTCGCCTTACGACTATTGCTCAATAGCGATAGTCGCAGTCTAACGGTTCTTGGTGTCGTTCAAGAGAGCGACGATTTTAGGGAGTTGAGCTATGAGTTTCGGACTCTGATGGAGCGTTTGCCTGCAAGGGTACGCGATCGCATTGATATTGAGATTGTGGATGCATCAGAGCCCATTCAAGCTGTGGTGGAAGCATCGGGTTTGGTTGACCTGACGATTGCCGGGACTAGCCGCGCTTGGGGAATTGAGCGCCAAACCTTAGGGCGATATACCGATGTACTCGCGATCGAGTGTCGTTCCTCTCTCTTGATTACCCGCAAGTACTCTCAAGTCACCTCTCACCTTGCCTCCGTGCTTTCACATTCAGGGCAAGACATGAGAAGCGATCGCTCCCAAGATTCCATCGCTCGTAGCTCCTAATCCTCCCGTTTAGCATGATGAGACATTTTAACTGGAAGTCCTTGGCGTTTTATGGTGGTGCAATCGCGGTCGTGATCGTTCTGTTTAAGGCGGTTACAGCTTACGGAAATGCTAATCTGAAAGCACCTTTGGCAATTGGAGGTGACTATCGCCTCGATGCCCAAACTCTGCCGGGATGCCTCAAATCAGACGCCCTGTTATTACATATTCAGCAATCTGGGATTTACTTAAATGGGTCGTTACGCTCTGCTGACGGCAACACTCAGTTGGCAACAGCAGCACAGGAGAAACCCTCCCTAACGGGACAGATGAACGTTGACCAGCTCAATTTAGTCGGTTCAGTTCCGTTTGTCCGCAGTTGCAAAAATGTTGCTCAGCAATCGGACGCATCGCAGCATCCCCTATCTGTTAAGATTCAAGGCGTCGTGAACGGAGAAACACTAACGGGTCAAATTGCTCTGAGTTCAGTGCCGACAGCGGCTGAATTTACGGCTCAGCGAGAAGCACAAAAGGAAAAACAGCAGGAATAGACCTAAACGTGTCGTGCAAAACCCAATGCAGCTGATTACAGGTAAAACAAAACTTCTAGGCGTGATTGGCGATCCCATTGAACATTCCCTCTCACCTGTAATGCACAATGCGGCAATTGCTCGCTTGGGTCTCGATTACGTTTACCTACCGTTTCCGATTAAAGCAGTAGATTTAGAAAAAGCGATCGCGGGTTTTGCAGCGATTGGTTTAGTTGGCTTTAGCGTCACAATTCCTCATAAACAGGCAATTATACCTCTATTGTCAGAGGTTTCCTCAGTAGCTCAAGCGATTGGAGCCGTGAACACCGTTTGGCGTACAGACGCCGGGTGGAGCGGCACCAATACTGATGTGACAGGCTTTATCGCGCCCTTGAAAGCTTATAAACGAGATTGGAGCCAAACTACGCCAGTTATTTTAGGATATGGCGGTGCGGCGCGGGCTGTAGTAGCGGGTTTAGCCGAGCTGGGTTGCACGGCAATTCACGTCACTGGTCGCAGCTTACAAAAGTTAATACAATTCCAGCAAAGCTGGGCGAATACGCCTCTAGCCACCAAACTCAAGACCCATCGTTGGGAGCAACTGCCAGAACTGTTATCCCAGACGGATCTGGTGGTCAATACAACCCCTGTAGGGATGTCCCCTCACGTCGAGCAGTCACCTGTTGATGCAGGGGCAATGCAAGGGTTAAAAGAGAATGCGATCGCTTATGACCTAATTTACACTCCTAGCCCCACTCAGTTCCTGCGACAAGCCAAACAACAGGGTGCTATTACGATTGATGGGTTGGAAATGCTCGTTCAGCAAGGAGCTGCCGCCTGGGAACTCTGGTTGGGACAAACACCGCCAGTCGATGTTATGCGTCAGTCCTTACAGAAACACTTAGGTTGAATGGCACTGACTTAAGGCGAAAGTTGCAGGCATTAGAAAAAACCCGGACTTGGGGGACGTTGCCCCCCAAACCCCCAGTGGGGGACGAAGTGCCTCCCCCACGCCCCCTGCACAAGGGTTGATTGGTATGATGAATTTTCTTGAGTCAGTGACATTCCACTTAGGTTTATTGAGCTGAAGCGAGATACTCAGACAGTGTAGGGTGAATGCTGCGATCTATCGGCTGATGTGCATCTAATTTCCATAATTGGGACAGTCGTTCTGCCCTATCTCACTTTGTGACAGTAGCATCACTGGTGATAGTTCTACAGTAGATAATCGCGATTTCAGCTATTCCTAGAATAGACGCTCGTGCAGCAGTAGTAATGTGAAACGTTTCACCTACCTCCAACGCAATTAGCGTCGTTTGCATGCCTCAGGAGAACAACCTTGCCAGATTTGATGAATCAGGTTCAGCCCCCTTTAGAATTTATTCCACCAGCTTTTAATCCCCTAGTGCTAAAATCTGCCCAACAAGTGCTGCCCTTCTGGATGCGTTGGGGTACATCAATTAGCCAAATTGAAGCAGATAACGTCGAGCTTTTAGTCGATTTATATCGTCAGTTTCAAGACAAGAAGGTTCGGTTTTTAATGGCGTTTCGTCATCCCCAAGTGGATGACCCCTGGTGCATGACCTACTTGCTATGGAAACTCGTGCCACAAGTCGCCCGACAAATGGGGGTTTCGTTGCAACGCCCAATTCATGCTCATTTTATCTACGATCGCGGAATTCCACTTTGGGCCGGTTCGTCTGTGGGTTGGATCTATTCTCGCTTGGGCTGTACCCCAATTCATCGCGGCAAGGCGGATTGGAAGGGATTGCGATCGGCTCGCGATTTGTTTGCGAACGGGCAGTTCCCGATGGCTGCTTCTCCAGAAGGAGCCGTTAACGGCCACAATGAAATCGTCAGTCCGTTAGAGCCAGGGATTGCCCAATTAGGATTTTGGTGCGCTGAAGATTTGCTTAAGGCGGGACGTTCCGAGCAAGTGTTAATTGTGCCAGTGGGAATTCAATACCGTTTTGTCGAACCCCCTTGGCATTCTATCGAAAAACTTTTAAGTGAATTGGAAGCCGCGAGCGGTTTATCCCAGGACGAGTTGAAGGGGGAAGAAGGGAACGTTGAAGGTTCACATCCACCAGCAAACCTGCAACCTCCGGCAGAAGCGTCTCTTTATCAGAGACTGTATCGTCTGAGCGAGCATTTACTATCGCTCATGGAGGAGTTTTACACTCGGTTTTATCACCAAACTCTACCCAGTCCGAGCAAGAATACTCTACAGTCAGAGTCCGCAACCAGTAACAATCAAGTGCTGGCCCTCCGTCTCCAGGCGTTGTTAAATGTTGCACTTCAGATCGCAGAAGACTATTTTCGCTTACCCCCGAAGGGAAATGCGATCGATCGCTGTCGTCGCTTGGAGCAAGCTGGCTGGAATTATATCTATCGAGAGGACTTAAAGAATCTCAAGGAACTATCTCCGGTAGAACGGGGGTTGGCCGATCGAATCGCCGAAGAAGCGAACCTGCGAATGTGGCACATGCGATTAGTAGAAACGTTCGTGGCCGTGACGGGTAATTATGTGCTTGAAAAACCTACCGTCGAGCGATTTGCGGAAACGACTTTACTGCTCTGGGATATGGTGACTCGGATTAAGGGAAATAGTCCTTTCGGACGTCCTTCGTTAGGTGAACAACGAGTACAGATGACGGTGGGACAACCGCTATCCGTTTCAGACCGCTTTTCAGTCTATCAGGCAAGCCGTCATGGTGCCAGACACGCTGTGGCTGAACTCACTCAGGAACTTCAGGAATCTTTAGAAGGTCTGATTTTATCGGACACATGATTCTACCGAAGCACTTTTATTCTGCTACTGTAGGGAAACTGAACGGGCAACTGCTTCGTCACCACAATAGTCTCGATCGCTTTTCCTACTTCCTATGTTAGATGCAGCATAAAGATGAATCGTGTAAGCTACACGACATCTGTTTCGGGTCGATTGCAATCTCCATAGACTGAAAACAGCGCCAGTGAGACGAAAAAACGACGCCGACCGAGCGATCGGACGCTCTACCTTTCCCTTACTTAGAATAAAAGAACCGAACTCTAGTTAGCTATGCGTATTCTTGCCATTGGTGATATTCACGGTTGCTCCACTGCATTTGACACCCTCATTGCTGCAGTGAAGCCCCGACTGAATGACAAAATTATCACCCTTGGCGATTACATAGATCGCGGCCCCAATTCTAGAGGCATCATCAACCGACTGCTCACGCTATACGAAAAGGGACAGCTCGTTGCCTTACGCGGCAATCACGAGCAGATGATGCTGGCGGCTCGTTCTAGCAGCCGCAAGGAATCCGAATGGCGATCGCGTGGTGGGAGGGAGACATTGGCGTCTTACTCAAAATTGGATAGAGCCGGTAAGCTCAAGGATATCCCGGCTCGCCACTGGCATTTTATCGAGAATGTGTGTAGGGATTGGTACGAAACCGATACACACTTTTTCGTCCACGCCAACGCCTCTCCCCATGTGCCGCTTGCCGAGCAATCGGATTACATGCTGTTTTGGAAAAAGCTAGGTCATCCAGCTCCCCATTTTTCCGGTAAAACAATGGTTTGCGGACATACGAGTCAAAAAAGTGGTCTGCCCGTGAATCTCGGACACGCTATCTGCATTGACACTAGAGCTTACGACAGGGGTTGGTTAACCTGTCTGGATGTGGCTAGCGGTAAAGTCTGGCAAGCTAACCAGGTAGGAAGCCTGCGAACTGCTTGGATCGGTCAATTCACTCGTCATCAACCGAAGGCTAAGGAACCTAAACTTGGACAAAACACGAGTCCGACAGCGCCAAAAATCCTGCTGTAGCTCGCATTGATTGTAAGACGGATTTATGGCAAAAGGCAGAAGGCAGAAGGCAGAGGTCTTTTATGTTTATCACTGCTAAGTGGTCGTTTGAGCTGTTAAATTTGTCCTAACCCTAAGGGTGACAGCTATAACTGCGATCGAGAGGTAGAGTAGGGTCTACTGTCTCTGAAAATGAGTGCGATCGCCGAATTATATTAAAACTATTTGCGTTTGATGAAGAAGCATGTCTTTTTCTCATAGATATTGAGAGAGTCCTGCTATTGTTTTTAAATCACACTTCAATAAAAAATAAACAAATGAAAGTTTCACAATCTAAAAAACATTTAGGTGAATCAATGGCTTTGAGTGCTGTATTAGTGGCAACGAGCGTTGGAATTTTCGTTGTGATGATGATGCAAAGCGGCGCATTGCAATAATAGAACTGAATACAACTAATAAAAATTAACACCAATAAAACAAGACCTCCCTCATACATTGATGGGAGGTCTTGTCATGATATCTTTCATATTGTCTTGGTCCTAACTGCAAGTTTTTTGTACAACAGCTTAGGTCTAAAGCGCCAGTTATTTTATTGACCTGCTGTCGGTTAACAAGCTTAGCACTATAGCTCTTGAGTTAGGAAAGTTATTGTTGTAGTAGATGTCCTGTTAGTGAAATTAAGTCTTCTAGGTAGGAAGCTACAGTTATCAAAATACTTATACCTTTCAGCACTAAGTATATAGTTTTATGGATTTGGGAGATTCAATTGACCAGCTTCCTACTGGCATTTCCGTACTTTTACGGTTGACGATCGCATGGAGTTTTTTGCTGAAACAACCAGTACCCATCTAGAGGGTTTAGAAGACGAATGTCTTACAGGATTTGCGGAACTTTGGCGCTCCAGTCCCAGTGAAGGACGCTCTTGAAAGCGTTTGTTGTAGAGGCTTTCAGGTTCGCGGTATACTCGATAATCTTTGATATCAGGACATTCAGATAGCCGTTGAAAACAATCGATTGCAGCGGCGAGAAATGCTTCGTGAAGTTCTTCTTTCATGATTAAGATAGTGTCCGATTGACTGTATTCTTTAAGAATCGCACTTTCCCTCCTAAATCTGCATAAAGCCGTTTTAATGATTTCAGGAAAGTGAATGAAGATTCAGTAAAAAGCTGTTACTTCTATCGTGAGGACAGAGGTAACTTAGCGTACTCATCGAGCGCAGTAGTAGTTACTTGAAGACTATTTATAGAGTTCGATAACTAAAACCCTGACAACTCCAGGTATCTTTCAGCAGTGTATTTGCTGAGTCTCGTTGAGAAAATCTATCCCTTTACATATCTTTCTTAATACTTCATAACCTAGGGAAAGAGAGAATTCCGGATGATTTATTAAATTTCTTAACTCGTTGGACACAAAATAGCTTTGACTTGTTGAGAATAGTTCACAATTAGACTTGCTTCTGACTGTTTGCAAAAAAAAATGGGAGCCGATGGACAGGTTAGCCAACTCAGACAGAAGAAGGAATAGTAAGCAATCACTATTGCTAGCTGTCGAGTTTGCTCCTGGTTATCGGTCCCACCTGCCGATCCTTAATGAGAGGAGAACACTAAAATTCAATATACCTTTGTTGCAATTTACTGTCAATACTAATGCAACTTATTCCTAATAAGTCTGAAAGTTGTGCGATCGCGAATACCAACTCAGTACATAAAGTGGGTAAGCCGAGAGGGCGCGATCGCGTCTCTACTCTAAAGCGGTCTAATGAGAATGGAGAAATTTAAGTGAATGCATTCTTGACAGGGAGGTAAATACGTGTATTCGGCACTCAGCTATTCCTGTTCTCGCATTTGCCACAGCTTTTTGCGTGAATCTGACTAAGCTACGACAAAAAGCCTTATCATTACCTGAGTTCTGGGTCAGGAAACGGGGTTCAGGCAATTAGTCAATGGGGGGTTAAAGATTTAAGCTGACGACAGTTCCGATTCTCCCCTCGAACTCAGCTATTATGGTTCAGAACTTCCAGCTTTCATCATCTCAGCGTTGCTCTCATGACTCTTCAACTGCGCGTCTATGTTCCACCCCATCCCTTAATTAAGCACTGGTTAGGCGTAGCTCGTGATGCCGCAACACCTCCACCGTTGTTCAAAAGCGCGATGACGGAGTTGGGACGCTGGTTGACTTACGAAGCGGTTAGAGACTGGTTGCCAACGGAAGAGATGACGGTGCAAACACCTCTTGCTCCTTGTGCGGCAACGATGATCGATCCAGAGGTACCTCTAGTGGTAGTACCCATTTTGCGAGCAGGATTGGCATTGTTAGAGGGCGCTCAAACGCTACTGCCACTAGCCTCGATTTACCATCTAGGTGTGGTACGCAATGAGGAAACGTTAAAAGCTAGCTGTTACTTAAATAAATTACCCGATCGCTTTGCACCCAAGACCCATGTCATCATTACTGACCCCATGTTGGCAACGGGGGGGTCGATTATGTTGACCATGGAAGAACTGACGAAGCGAGGTATTGACCCCGCATTAACGCGGATTATCAGTGTAGTAGTCGCACCACCCGCCTTACAAAAGCTAGGCGCTCATTATCCGAGTTTGACAATCTATGCCGCGATGATTGACGAGGGACTCAATAGTAAAGGATATATAGTGCCAGGACTGGGA
>DATNPC010001032.1:0-16028 GCA_036703375.1 Allocoleopsis sp. | reverse complement strand
ACAGACTATATCTCTGGATCTAGAGAACGAATCAGTTCAAGATGTCTTTAACTACGTCCTCCAGATTACCGGATTGGAAGCCAACCGCGTCGGGCGCACAATTCTTGTTGGTTCTCAACTGCCTGACGTTGCTCGCAATCTTATTTCTCGTACCATTCGTCTTAACCAAGTCGTTGCTCAGGATGCAGCATCTTTTCTGATTTCTCAGGGAGCGGAGCAACAGCAGATTACTAATCAGACGACACTAACAGTAGTCGGTGAGGGTGCAGCTGCCCAGAGAATCCAAAACACGACAACGCAGGTGCAACGAATCACGCCACAGATAGAGGGGCAAGGTCAAGGACAGGCAGGAGGGCAGGCAGTAAGCGCTCCCCTTCTGCTTCGCGGATTAGCTGTATCTCCAGATACCCGTCTTAACGCCGTGACTGTAGTTGGTGAACCACGAAAAGTTGAAATCGCGACAGCTCTACTGACGCAGTTAGATCTGCGACGTCGTCAAGTTGCGGTGAACGTAAAGATTGTTGATGTTAACCTCTTAGGAACGGATGCTGCTAACTCCAGCTTCTCTTTCGGCATTGGAGATGGCTTTTTCGTCATCGATCAGGGAGCAGCCATCTTCAATTACGGCGGCGTTCGTCCTCCTAGTGCGGCAGACACAAGGGCGAGTTTATCTAGTCCGACGGTCATCTCCAATCCTTACGCCAATGCAAATACTTTCATTGACTTTAACAGCAGGGGCACAACTATCCCAGGCACTGGAATTGGCGATCGAACAATTTTTAACGATCAGAGGACTGGTCAGTTTTCTGTTACAGACACTCCAGGACGGGACATAACATTTTATGACCGCATTGCGGGGCTTTCAGGAGACCCATTCCGAGCCGGTGTGACAGACTTTACTCGGGGAACGCCTAACGTTACCACTACAACTATCACTCCCGGTACTCCGGCTACTTTTGATGCTAATGGAAATCTTGTTAGTCCTGCTACTCCTCCAACTTTCCAGACTAACTTTACACCGGGAACTCTTGGCGCAGCTACTTCTGCTCTTCCTTCTCTATTCCAGTACCCCAAAAAATTGCTAGCCGCTCTACAGGCCCAGATTACTAGTGGCAACGCCAAGATTCTGACTGACCCAACGCTCGTCGTACAAGAGGGGCAAACTGCTACAGTTAACCTGACGCAGGAGGTATTTGGAGGATTCAGGTCATCGGTACAAACCGATCCCACGACAAACCTGACCACTCAGGTCAATGAACCGATCATTAAAAATGCTGGCTTAATCTTGCAGATTAACGTGCAGAGAATCGATGACAACGGCTTTGTCACGTTAACGGTTAATCCCACTGTGTCTGCAATTGGAGGTTCTCAAAGCACCCCCCAAGGCACAATTACCTTGATTCAACAGAGACAGCTAGAATCTGGACAAATTCGCCTTCGAGACGGTCAAACGCTCATCCTATCCGGTATCATTCAGGAATCTGACCGGACAACGGTGAGCAAGGTGCCAGTTTTAGGAGATATCCCATTAATTGGTGCCTTATTTAGAAGCACGAGCCGGGAGAATACACGCCAAGAGGTGATTGTGCTGTTGACACCTCAGATTATTGAAGATGCGATGGGTTCTTCATTCGGTTATAACTACACGCCAGGACGAGAAGCACGCCAAATCTTAGAACGGCAAGGTTTTCCCACTCAAGGTCGTAATTAGTATTGAAAGCCACTCCTACCGGGGGTGGCTTTCTCCTTGTTTATAGTATGGCGAAAGGGTAAGGATACAACTAAACTATCCTTACCTAGGGCGTGTCATCAATTAAATGTAGAATGCTGTCAGAGCAAGGCTTTTACGGCTATAAAGCTCGAACGAGCCTGACAGCCAGAATTCACTACTGGTACGGGATGTGTAGCTAATTGATGACACGCCTTAAAACTTGTTACACCGCTATATATTATTTCAGTGCTATTCAGCTTAACGTGGTCATTTCCAGAAGGCTAGTTGGTAAAGTCACCTCTGTACTGATAAGCGATCGCAAATAATTGTATCTGCTGAGATTCTCTCAACAGCTTTCCCTGTATGAATTTCTAATTCAGCTTCGGGTACAGCCTCAAACATAAGTTGCTCTCCCGGAAAAACAACTCTCTCGAAGTACCAGTTGGTAATATTTAAAATCCGAGCAATTTGGATTTGACTAGTAGTGTTCTTGTAATAACAAAGAATTTGAGAACTCCCCTGGTAATTTAGAGAGTCAAGGGTTTGTGTTTTGGTGAGGAATTTCTGCACAGTTTTTCACTCAAGTACGAGCGGAACGATAGGTGTTGAGCGGCTTGTCGATCAGATATACCTTCGCTTAACTTGGAGGAGATGGATACTTTCGAGTCGATGAAATAACAAATTCCAATACTGAACTGGCAAGGGCTACATGTTCATCGGGGCTGAGGTTGCACCGTTGATAGACTTCATTTAAAAAATGAAGCAGTGTCAAATAGACGGCTTCCATGTCTGCCCGTACTTTGGCTACTCTTAACGCTTGTTCGAGTGTAGGATAAGTTTTGCGATCGCTAACGGCAATTCTCTCCTGCGGAAACCAGCATTGGAACGAGTAGCCTGTTCGCTCTGGTATCAATTCAATGAGCCAGCCATGATACGGTTCTGTTATATTCATGCACAATTTGTCTCCATCCCTCAGCCATCGAAACGTATAGTGTTCCCTTCCTGTGCCCTGAATCGAAGAGTATTTCCAATGACCGCTTCAAGAAAATACTACTTGTGGGTGCAACGAGCGTGCAGAATTTATGCAGAAATTGTGCAGAAAGACGTTAGTACTAACTCAACAGCAAGTGGACACTCCTGAATTGATAGTTCTAGACTTACTACTTCAGGCGATAACCCAATCCATGAACCGTTTCAATGAAATCTTCAGGAGCCCCTAATGCTCTAAGCTTGTGACGCAATCCTCGAATGTGCGAGGTAACAGTTTCCTCAGCTGGTGAATTATCGAGCGACCAAACCCGTTCAATGATGCCTGCTCTACTCAAGACCCGTCTGCCACTAAACACGAGTAATTCCAGAAGGGCATATTCCTTAGGTGTCAACGATAAGGGTTGGTTCTCGTAAGTCGCTTCGTAAGTACTTGGGTTGAGGCGCAGACTGCCCCAGGATAAATTGACTGGCGTCGCAGAACTTCCTCGCCGCAATAGAGCACGAATTCGAGCCATCAACTCTTCTAAATCAAACGGCTTCGCCACGTAGTCGTCCGCTCCAGAATCCAATCCAGTAATCTTGTCGGCAACAGTATCGCGGGCAGTCAGCATCAAAACCGGGGAGCTAGAGTTGCAATGAGCTGGACTAGTTGCTTCACAACTGCGTAACCGTTGACAGAAGCGGATGCCATCCAGTTTGGGCAACGTCACGTCCAACACCACTAAGTCATACTTCATTGACTCAACCCAGTTCCAAGCAGCTTCTCCATCCTTAGCTGCATCCACCACATACTGGCGTCGAGTCAGAGCTTCTGTCAGTACCTCTGCTAACTGAGTATCATCTTCAACCACCAAAATACGCATGACTTAACCTCAAAGCAACATGCGGCTAGGATGCTCTAGTTCAGGTAGAGGGACGTAGGGTAGAGTAATTTGACTTTATCATTTCTTCCGATTTTCTGCTGCTCGATTTTGTTGCTCTGTCACTTCCTACTCCAGAACGCAACAGAATATGCAAGGATTGAACAACCTTTTCTGAGCTAGTTGGACAATACGAGCATCTTTTAACATCCTCCCCAACCTAAAACTCTATCGGTTGGGGTATTTTGGAGGAATTCGATGAAGTGGTCTCTCGAAGGAAAATGGATTGCTGGGGGGTTCGGCTTAACTCTCCTGCTGATGGGATTGGTCACTTTTGCATCTTATAAAAACACAACTGAACTGATAGAGAGTGCTGATAAAGTGCAGCATACCTATGAAGTCCTCAATACTTTGATGGATTTCTATGCTTCTATGACCGTTGCAGAATCAGGACGACGAGGATACATTTTTTCAGGTAGTCAACAAGAATTAAAGCGTCATCAAACAGCGGTGAATGGGATGGAGTCTAAAATTAAGACGCTCCAACAGCAGATGAGCGACAATTCCGTTGAACAAGAGCGAGTAGCAAAACTGAATTCTCTAGTTACTCAACGATTAGCATTATTCAAGCAGTCGATCGCGCTTTATCAAAAAGATAAGTCGGCCGTGCAAGCTCAAGCATTGATTACCAAACAAAGCGTTCAACTGCGAGGTGAACTTCAAAGGGTATTAGCAGATATCAAAACTGAAGAGGAACGGTTACTACGGATGTGGATCGAACAGTCCCGTTCCAGTATTCACTACCGAATCCTGATAGAGTTATTGGTCACAGTTTTGACGTTTGTGGTGATTTTTAGCGTGTATTTTCTCCTCTATCGGCAATGGTTGCAACGTCAAAAAGTCGAAACTCTTCAACGCACTCTAGTTCAAGAAAAAGAATTAGGCGAACTCAAGCTCCGTCTGTTTTCAATGGTTTCCCATGAATTTCGCACTCCCTTGAGCGTGATTTTAGCGTCGTCTCAATTACTCGGGGAAATTCTTCAAGGGAGCGTCGAGTCGAGCCAGCTAAAAAATCTTTATAGAATTCAGTCCTCAGCTAAGTTAATGAATCAGCTTTTAACAGATATCTTGACTCTCACCCGAGCCGAGGCTGGAAAACTAGAGTATAGACCAGATTCCCTGGATGTAGAAGAATTTTGTCTGAACTTAGTGGAAGATGTTCAGTTTGTTTGCATGACATCGCACTCAATTAAATTTATTAGCAATGGACGCTGTACGCGGACTCATCTAGATGAGAAGTTACTTTACTCTATTCTGAGTAATTTGCTATTAAATGCTATTAAATACTCGCCTCAAGGTGGAAATATTCATCTGGTTTTAACATGCGAAGCAGAAGCGACTATCTTTCAAATTAAAGATGAAGGAATAGGTATTCCTTTAGAAGAACAACAGAAGATTTATGAGCCATTCTATCGCGGGCAGAATGTTGAGAACATTGTCGGTAGTGGATTGGGATTAGCCGTTGTGAAAAAGTGTCTCTCTCTCCACCATGGAGACATTACCGTGGAAAGTCTAGTAGGGGTTGGAACAACCTTTACAGTGAGAATCCCTCGTCATGAGGGTAACACTGGGATAAGGTAGCTGTTAAAAGTGTAATTAAGGAATGAAAATAAGATAGGTACGCAAGTGAGCGAAACACCAGGAATTGACGCGGGTCAATCCAGACCCATCAAAGATTCAGCCACAAAGTCGCCATCGAAGCGGCAAGTAAGAGATACTGTTCGAGAGGCGATCGCGCAATGGAAAAGCCAAGGAATTCAGGATTGGGAAATTCTGGATATCTGGGCGAATCTTGCCTATCAACAAGGAAATTATGTGGTGGCAGATACGCTAGAAACGGCGGCGTATGAGCTAGGCAAGCCAATTGACTAATGGTAAGCGATCGCAAAAAGAGGGCTTACGCTAAGACATGGAGTTCGCGATCGACACTCAATGGCGTAAGCCCAAGTGAGACTTTGGTACCTCACTTTGATTGTCTTCTGGACAGAGGAGCGATCGCTTCAGCTATAGTTCTCAATCTCAATCAGCCAATTAGCCGATTAATCGGAGGCGATGGCTCGGTGCGATGGTTGCTCGAATATCCTGAAAAAAGCGCGATCGCACTCAAGCACGGCGATTGTTCAGTAGTATCAAAACTGGAGAGAAACATTCACTGATTCAGGTTGTTAGCATGTACCGCCTGGTTTCAGTAGCGTTAAAACCCTTGCTAAGCAAAGGATTGAGATGAGCTATCTTGAAACAACTGCCAAGTTTTACACCGAAGTCGCCGAAACGCCTCAAGTTGGATTGTGTTGCGTCCAAAGCAGTCCCCTACAATTGCCAGGACTTAAAATCCCTCAGCCAATGCAGCAGATGAATTACGGCTGCGGCACAACAGTTCATCCCGCCGAACTAATTAATCAACCGACTGTGTTGTACGTTGGTGTCGGTGGGGGATTGGAAGCCTTGCAGTTTGCCTATTTTTCCCGCCGCCCTGAGGGAGTCATTGCCATTGAGCCTGTGGCGGCAATGCGGGATGCGGCTACCCGGAACCTAAAACTTGCTGCCCAAGAAAATCCTTGGTTCGATCTCAGTTTTGTAGAGATTCGAGCAGGAGATGCCTTCGCTCTACCCGTGCCAGATGCCTCTGTCGATGTCGTCGCTCAGAATTGTCTGTTTAATATTTTCGAGCCAGAGGATTTGTCCAGAGCGTTGAAAGAAGCCTTCCGCGTCTTAAAACCGGGCGGACGCTTGCAGATGAGCGATCCCATTGCTACTCGACCGATTCCAGAGCATCTGCAACAAGATGAACGGCTAAGAGCCATGTGTCTATCGGGTGCTTTGACTTACGAGCAGTACATCCAACGCATTGTGAAGGCTGGCTTTGGTCAGGTAGAAATCCGCGCCCGTCGCCCTTATCGCCTCTTAAATCGCCAAAGTTACAATCTTGAAGAAGATTTGCTCTTAGAAAGTCTGGATTCAGTTGCTTTTAAAGTCCCCATTCCAGAGGATGGCCCCTGCATTTTCACAGGAAAAACAGCCATTTACAAGGGTACCCAAGAGGTGTTTGATGACTCCGTGGGACATGTTCTCCAGCGGGGTGTCCCTGCCGTTGTCTGCGATAAGACAGCCGCTAAGCTAGCCGCGTTAATTCCAGAAGAGGTCGTAGTTACAGATTCCACCTGGCACTACGTCGGGGGCGGCTGTTGTTAAGTTAAGCAAACAAAAGCCCAGGCATGAATTTTTTGGCGATTGATATGAAATGATATTCATATCAATCGCGGTTCAATTTATGCAGGCAGTGCACCATGAACCCAAAAAGCGAATTCCCCCAGTCTTTTTGCGTCCGCAAGTTGAAAGTTTTAGCGGACAGCACTCGTCTCGCTGTTTTAGAAATCCTGATGGAAGGACCAAGACATGTTGGGGAGTTGAATGCTGTTCTAGGCGTAGAACAAAGCCTGCTATCGCACCATCTTAAAGTCCTGCGGAAAGAAGGGTTTGTGGAGGCAACACGAGATGGTAAGGCAGTGCTTTATAGCCTGACTTCAACAGTTCAACGAGCAAACGCTGGGAAAGCAATTGACTTGGGCTGTTGTCTCCTTTCCTTTGATTGAGGCGGTTGTCATGGCTGTCATTCGTGTCACTCTCTGGAAAGTCAATCTAAGTCCAGTGAAAGTGAAGCCGCGTCTAGCTGTCTGATTTGATTTTTGAACAATCATGAAACGAACCACTCCAGGCTCAGAGAATACCGAGAAACAAAAGAGAGGATTTCACAATTCATTGAGGAGCGTGAGAGGCGGTTAGTTCAAACAGAAGGGTGCATTTATTGTTAAGAGGTGGAAATGTCAATAGCGTTAATTGCGTTATTTTTAGCGACTGTATTTTTGGCTTACTCTAATGGGGCGAATGATAATTTTAAAGGAGTAGCCACTTTATTTGGAAGTCAAACAACTAACTATAAAGTTGCTATTGGGTGGGCAACGATAACAACATTCGCAGGCTCAATCTGCTCAATTTTCTTAGCAGGCACGTTAATTAAAAACTTCTCGGGAAAAGGACTTGTGCCAGATGCGATCGCTAATGCAGCAGATTTTCATTTGGCGCTGGCGATTGCGGCGGGTTTAACCGTTATGCTGGCTACAATGACTGGATTTCCCATTTCTACAACTCATGGGCTGACAGGGGCGCTTGTAGGTGCCGGGTTAGTTGCCATCGGGAACCAAGTGAACTTCTCCAAGCTAGGTACTTCCTTTTTTCTGCCCTTGTTATTGAGTCCTATTATTGCTATCCCTTTAGGAGCAATCGTTTATAGCCTATTTCGTTACCTCCGCGTTCGTTTAGGAATTCAAAAAGAATGGTGTCTTTGCATTGGTGAAACGCCAAAATTGATTCCCATCCCCTTACCGGATAGCACTAATATTTTGCAGTGCATCACGACTACTGATGTTGCCATCAATTCAGAAGAGAAATGTACGCAGAGATACCTAGGAAATTTTGGGAAAATTACTAGTCAGCAATTGATTGACTCCTGCCATTTCCTCAGTGCAGGAATTGTTAGCTTTGCCAGAGGGTTGAACGATACGCCCAAAATTGTTGGACTACTGCTGATTATTCAGGCTCTCTCGATTCAGTGGGGAGTATTAGCGGTAGCGGTTGGCATGGCAGTTGGAGGTCTATTGAATGCCAAAAAAGTTGCAGAAACCATGAGCAAAAAAATTACAGCAATGAATCCAGGGCAAGGATTTTCTGCCAATCTTGTAATAAGTCTCTTGGTAATTTTAGCAAGTAATTATGGACTTCCGGTTTCTACAACCCATGTCTCAGTTGGTTCAATATTTGGTATCGGGCTAATTTCCCGAAAGGCAAATACACGAGTATTTTACCAAATTCTACTTTCGTGGATTTTGACCTTACCTATTGCGGCAATTTTGAGTGGAATCATTTACTGGCTATTGCATCGCTAACTAACTTCCAATCCCCGTAATTTATCTAAGAGATTAACTCAAATGGTTTTATTTTACACCCCAAATGAAAATACTATAGTACGACAATCTTCCCGGTCAAAAGACCTAGAAATGTTTTGCTTGTTGCGTGAAGAAAGCATAGGTTAACCTTCATAAAATAAATTAAATGCACAGATTAGGTATTCAGTAATGATGCAGTCAGAAGTATCTGTAGTAACGCCGTTTAGAAAAAAACTGAACCAACCCTTAACGAAACACCAAATTGCAGTTTTGCAAATTAATTTGGGGAAGCGCTGCAATCTAGCCTGCACTCACTGCCATGTAGAAGCTAGCCCAAAACGAACGGAAGAGCTTTCTCCTGAGATTTGCAACCAGTTAATCGAACTCATTCATCGATTTCCCCAAATTCAAGTCGTCGATTTAACGGGTGGCGCACCGGAGATGAACTACGGCTTTAAGCCTTTAGTCGAGGCAGCGCGCGAAACTGGAAAGGAAGTCATTGTTCGATCGAACTTAACGATTTACTTTGAGCCTGGGTTTGAAGATTTACCAGAATACTGTGCCAAACACCAATTAACAGTTGTAGCGTCTCTCCCTTGCTATCTTGAAGATAATGTAGATAGAATGCGTGGCACAGGAGTGTACAACAACTCGATTTGCGCGCTGCAAAGGCTGAATCAATTAGGGTATGGAATCAAACCCAACCTAAAGCTAGACTTGGTGTATAATCCCGCGTTACCCTTAAGCGACAAGTTTTCTTTAACTCCCGAGCAGGATAAGTTAGAAAAGAATTACAAAAAGTTCTTAAAAGAACATTTTGATATTGTCTTCAATCAGTTGTTCACCATCACCAACCTGCCAGTAGGAAGAACTAAGTTTCATTTGCAGCGGACGAATTTACAGACCTTGTATCTCAGGTTTCTGGAGAGCCACTTTAATCGAGCGACAGTAGAAAATTTAATGTGTCGCAACGAACTCTCAATTGACTATTTGGGAAATGTCTACGATTGTGACTTTAACCAGATGGAAAATCTTGTCGCTAAGTCTCGTTTTGGGGAAGCATTAACTGTGAGTAAACTTTTGGAAGCAGGAACTTTAGACTTAATTGATGAAGTTCGCACGGCTTCCTATTGCTATGGTTGCACCGCAGGTTGTGGCTCTAGTTGTGGTGGTGCTTTACTTTAACTGGAAAGGAGAGGCATTTTCATGCCTTGGTGGCGAGCAAAAGTTTATGGGTGTCATACCAATTGGTTTTTCCACTGTTAGATTTGGAACCCCCCATGTCCCATAAATCAGGGGGGAGCAATTAGAGAATAGGTATCAAACTCAAACCTAATTGGTATCAGTTCTTTTGAGTCCATTGAGCAGTTAATAGGGCGCTAGCCGCATCCCCATCAACTGGCCTAGAGAAAAAGTTTCCTTGCCCGTATTCGCATTGCAAGGCGATGAGAGGGGAAATCTGCTCTACGAGTTCAATTCCCTCTGCGACTACATCCATGCTGAGATTTTGGGCAAGGTTGACGATCGCTTGAATAATTTCTGAATTTTCGCCAAAAGCACCGATGCGGCTGATGAAGGAACGGTCGATTTTGAGGGTGCTAATGGGAAAGTGGTGCAACCGGCTTAAGGACGAATAGCCCGTGCCGAAGTCATCAATGCATAGGTGAATCTCTCTTGTTTTTAGTTCTAGGAGTAGGCCCTTGACTAACTCTAGATTTTCCATCACTAGAGATTCTGTAATCTCTAGTTTCAACGTGCCAACTGCCAGTTGAGTCTCTTGAAGAATGGTGTCGATTTGTTCTAGTAGATCGGGTTGTGTAAATTGCTTGCACGAGAGGTTGACATTGATAGTCAACGGTGGGGTTGCAGGAAATTGCTGTTGCCAGATGCTCATCTGCCGACAGGCTTCCCGCAACGCCCACCAGCCAATTGGAGTAATCAGTCCCGTTTCTTCGGCGGCGGGAATAAACTCATTGGGGGATACCAAGCCCCGTTGCGGGTGTTGCCAGCGTAATAAGGCTTCAAAACCAGTAATCTTCCTCTGGGAGAGCGATACAATCGGTTGGTAGTAAACGCGAAACTCTTGTCGTTCGATCGCGCGCCGCATGTCTGTCTCTAGCTGCAAGCGATCGACCACGAGTTCGTGCATTGAGGAGTCAAACACTTCATAGCAGGTTTTACCCTGTGCCTTAGCCCGATGCATGGCAATATTGGCGTCGCGCAGCAAATCTTCGGGTTTCTCCTCACCGATTTTACCGATCGCAATCCCGATGCTCAGCGTCATGAATACTTCACTGCCTTCGAGGTAGAAGGGTGTACTTAACGTTTGATGAATGGAATTAGCTGCATGGGTAGCGTCACTCAAGTCCTGAATTCCTTCTAAGAGGATGCCAAACTCATCCCCACCCAAACGAGCTAGGGTATCAGTAGGGCGCAGGCAAGTTTGCAGGCGACGAGCATAATCTTGCAGCAAGCGATCGCCAATTTGAGTTCCCAAGCCATTGTTAATGGTCTTAAAACGATTCAAGTCTAGAAACAATACGGCAAATTGATACGGTCGATCCAGCAACTGACTGCGATGAACTTGCTTTGCTCGCTCAACGGCTTGCCTCAAACGATCCATAAATAGAGCCCGATTCGGTAGTCCAGTTAAGCGATCGTAAAAGGCATTGTAAATTAATTGTTCTTCTGCCTGTTTGCGCTCGGTGATATCAAAGGCATAGATGCGAAGACACTCGATTTCTGGGAGGTAATGCAACACCTGTTCGTAGTAGACGTCATCAATTTTGACTTCTCGTCGAAACGAACCTTCACGTTGGATGACTCTAGCTAAGCTCGGGATTCCGACCAGAAACGGATGTTGGGCGCTAGTCTCTTGCAAATCGGGCAACAATCGCATCGCCTCTGGGTTGAGATAACGAACCTGTCCGACTAAATCGGTTTCAACGATCGGGTTGGGACTCAACAGGGCCATTGAAGCCAGTCGTGCACTCTCTTGTTCTGACAGCCGACGTTCTGTGATGTCCCGTCCGATAGACTGAAACTCCACCATCGGGTAATAATTTGCTTCTGGCATCTCCTCAATCGACGAAACCTGCCCCTCCTTACCCGCGATTGTGCGATCGGTCCACTGCTGCCAATGAATCTCCCCATTAGGCATCACGAGTCGATATTCTCGCGTGGCGACTCCATTCGCGCGGCTTAAAACGGCAATGTGTCGTTTAGTCTTTTCTCGATACTCGTCGGGAATCAGTTGAAAAAAACTGTATCCGAGTAACTCCTCGCGGGTTTTGCCGAAATAGCGGCAGTAGGCATCGTTGACAAATGTCAGCGTACCATCCGACAAAAACCGACAGATCAGTTCCGGTTGATGGTCTACGATCGCACGATATCGTTCCTCGCTCTTTCGTAGTTCCTCCTCTAATTGTTTGCGCTGAATCACTACTCCCAATTGCGTCGCTACCGCCGCGACTAACTCGATCGAGTGCTGGTTAGCGTTACTTGGTTGAGCTACAAAGAAGGTCAAGACAGCCAGTACTTGTTCTCCCACCAGAATCGGTACTCCAAACGCGGCCTTGAACCCTGCCTGCTGCGCGAGTTGGGTATGACTAGCCGCTGATTCAGATTGGGTCGAAATATCCTCAATCCATTCGGGCTGGCGCGAACTCCATACCCGTCCTGGCAAACCGATCTGCGGTGGAAAGGTTAGCGTTTTGCTCGCCGCTCTGAACGATTCTAGTCCCTCGGTATTGCCATACCAAGCCGGGCTGCATTCCAATACCGTACCATCCGAGCGAGGCAGCCATACTTCTCCATAATTCCAGTTGGTGACGCTACATACCTGACACAGAACGACAAACAGGGTTGAGTGAAAATCTGAAGCGTTGCCGATGGCTTGGGTTAGCGATTGTAGTAAATACAGTTCGTCTGAACAGCGCTTTTGCCGATCGATCGCACTTTTTAAGTGGCTTCTGTCTCGCTGCCATGCCGCCTTCCACTCGTTGAGATGGTATTCCAACTCTGTCTTGAGTTGATAAATGTGAGTCCAATTTAAAGGGGGTGCCTGAGGAGAAGCGATTGCGATTTCCTCTCTAGCCTCACTAGGGTTCTGTTCTCTGTCAAAGGGACTATCAGCTAAGACAGTCTGACTTGTGGCGCTGGGCTTTACGTCCTCGCCACCTAGCGCGTCTGACGTTGAGGGTTGATTGGCGGCTGAAGATATCGAGCGAAGTCGCAGTAGGACTGATGCCAACACCAGCAGCGATAGCAGGGATGCGATCGGAGCAATAGTGAATATAATGACCTTCAGCCACTGTGCTAACCACGAATTTGGATACCAATGAGCTACAACCTCGATTAAATGAGTTGTACCGCTCACTAGAGTAAACGCTCCAACACAGACTAAAAGCCCCGCATAGGGCAGTTTACGGCGCTGACTTCCGCAGTAAACTAGTGGGACAGAAATGGAGTAATAGAAAAAGGCAAGCAGTGAATCCGTCGTGACATTCAGCAAGTTTGACGATGGTTTCCAAAAATTCCAAGACCCATCGAGCATAAGCAATTTGTCAATTAACAGAGACTTCAAACATTCCAACATAAACACTCCTCTCAAGGCACCTCGCTCTATGCTTCTTGTGAGTGAGGTCAATTCATGTAAGGCTCATCATGTCGGATTGGTTCTGAGGGGTATAGCAAAAAGCTTTACACGTTCCAGAAGCTTCAATACGCGAATATACAAAAATGAAGGTCTATTCAGCAGGGCGTTGCACCTGGTCAATGAATCGGTTTAGATGCAACCCTCAACACACAGACCTTGCTAGTGTATTGTTGCAGTTTTCCTAGTTCGTCAAACGTCTACTCTTGAAGCGTCTTCGGCGATCTGCACTGGCTTTAGGTTCTGCGTCAAGCACCCTAGCAAGAATCTCCCTAGACCTGATTGCTCGTAGGCTGTGTTACGGCATTTGCGATCGCGTTCCCCTGGTATGGGTCGCTTTACTTTAAGGGTAACTGCTCCGGATAGCGTTAGCCTAGTGGCAAGACGTAGGTCAGTGGTAGTTACGCCCAAGAACATGAGCCTGCTGTCAAACGCTTGTCCACGATCCTTCCTTGCACTCAGTTTACTCGTTTTGCTGACGTTAATGCCACTGTGAGTGGGAAAAGACGGAAGTGCTGAGTAGTCTCGGCTACCAACCTGTTGTAGAGAAAACCGATCGCTAGTCACTAGTCATTGAAGATGAAGCGTTTACGTTGTTTGAAATCCACTGTAAATAAGGCTCGGAACCTGTAACAATTGGTAACGCAATAATTTCTGGGACTTCGTAGGAGTGTAGTTCTCGAATCTTCTTTTCCAAGTGGGGAAATTGGGCTAAGTCCGTTTTGATCGTAAGTTGCCATTCTTGCTCGCTCATCACCTTGCCTTGCCAGGTGTAAATAGAATGTACTGGCATCAGGGTGACACAAGCCGCCATCTGAGCTTCAATCAGAGCTTTTGCGATCGCTTCTCCCTCCTGCTGCGAGGAGGCTGTTACCAACACCACACCATAGCCGACTAAACCAGAATTTTTATCCATCATGTGCCACCCAGTCCCAAGCGTTTCACAGATCGATCGGTCTTAGCTGCTCTACCCATGTGAGTTAAATGCCGAGATAACTTACTCAAGACCCATTGAGTTCTCAGTTCTCAAGCATGGTAATTAATAAAGAGCGACTCTTGACTCAGAAGTGGCGTACAAGCCCTGAATGCAGCTCTTTGTAACGGAACGTCCCCCAGTTGGCTCTCCTCAACATCCACTCCATTCAGACGTGCCGCACTCAGATTAGTATCGTTCAAATTTGCCCTTCTCAAAATAGTCCAAGTTAGGTTTGCCTGCTCTAGAGACGCTCTCGTCAAATTTGCGCCCGTTAAATCTGCCCCTTTGAGGTTGGTACCACTCAGTTGTGCTTCGCTGAGATCTGCCGCCGCTAAATTAGCGCCTTCCAAGTTAGCTCCACCCAATTTCGCTTGCTTGAGATTAACGCCCTCTAAATCTACCCCACCTAAATCCAATCCCTTTAACAAAGCTTTGCTTAAGTTAACACCATTTAAAGACGCGCCGTACAGTTTTGCTCCAACCAATCTTGCTTCCGATAGATTCGCCCAGTTGAAGTTAACACCACAGACATTGGCATCTCGCAGATTAGTTCTCTGTAAATTTGCTCCACAGAGGTTGGCCCCCCATAGGTTTGCACGTCTTAAATTAACACCGCTCAGATTTGCACCGCTCAGTTTAGCGCCTGGTAGTTTAGACTTCACCATAAAAGCTCCAGTGAAGTTTGCTTTTGTCAGTTCTGCTTCAACCAGTTTGGCATCGCTCATTTTGGCAAAACTCAGATTAGCCCAGTTCAGTTGAGCACCACTTAAGTCAGACTTGGTTAAAAACGCTCGACTCAAGTTAGCACCGATCAGATTAGCTCCTGTCAGATTTACTCCTATCAAAGTAACGCCTTTTAGGTCAGCTCCCGATAGATCGACCCCAGAAAAATCTCTGACCCCTTTTTCATAAAGCATGAGGAGGTGTCTCACTTCCATAGCCTAGCGCTCCCATGACTAATGTTTAATTGAAATATTCAAATAATCTAATTATTTATTTTAATCAGCTAATCAGTCATCATCGATCGCTAGTCTTTCTACAGTAAACTTTCTTCTCAATTCAGCTTTACATAAGACTTAACTTAATAAAATTTTGTTAATAGCAATGCTCTTGTCTATAGAATTTAGACTTATTCCTCTATAAATCCCTAGGAATATTTTTTTATTTAGCCTCAGTCTTAGTTTTTCCCCCGATATGATTTATATAACGAGGAATTGAGATGAATTCAATTAAGTTTTGAAAAGAAAAGTGAATGGAGTAATGGAGTGAGCCTACGTAGATTTGCTGAAAAATTCAGACTTAGACTTTGTAAATTTAAGAGTCAGCTTTATGAAAAAGAGACGAGCGTCTTCAGACCTTTCCCAACCATTGAGGAACAAGGAGTGAAGACGTTGCTCTTAAAAAAACCCATTCATCAAACCTTTAGGGTTGTAGAAACCTAGCAAAACGTGCTCTTTCATGCGTTGTAGGTACGCCAACTACACTCGTTGAGAATTCTCCGCGAAAACACTGAGCCAGTTCCATCAACTCTACGGCTGAGTGGGTAACAAGGAGTAGACCTGACCATCAATTAAGAGGCGAGTAATGCCTTTAGCTTGGAGGTGAGAGCACGCCTTTTGCAGCATCCGACCATCAGGCACTTTAATGACTCGCTGAGATCGGTTGGAAAAACGCCTTGCCACTTTGTGGTTATCAAAGACTGGCAGCGTTTTCTCCTGAACTTCCTCAGCTGGAATCCGTCCTAAATCGCCAAATTCCCTGAGGGGTCGAGCAATCAACTCTGCCGCCCGATCGACGACTAAATAGCAGGTTCTGGGAAGAGAGGCTTCAGACA
>DATNPC010001031.1:0-9477 GCA_036703375.1 Allocoleopsis sp. | reverse complement strand
TTCTCGTCTTTCAAGGTGTCTGTTGGGTTGCTGCTCTTATCGCTTTGCGGCCTAAACAACAGCACAGGTGTCGCCGACTCGGGAATGTTCTCCAAATCAATCGCGGTACAGCCGAATTCATAAGCCAACTCATAGGATTTGCCTGCCCCTAGTGCGTCATAAAAACCGACGGCAAACCCGATGGCAGCGCGATCGCCTATGGCTTTATTCATGCCCACCACACAATTAATATGCTGATGAATTGCCTTCGCTTGTGCCTCTGAATAGCAGGCATTGAACACCACACACTCGATTTTTTCCTTAAATAACCCAAACAGTCTTGCCAGCGACTCCGTACTGACTAGCTGCATTTGTCCCGAGCCATTTTCCAGAGCTAATCCGTGCTTCCCGCCTCCATGTCCAGAAAAATGGACAATCTGCGGTTCATAATCTAATAGAGCGCGACGCAGGTCATCAACACGTAATGCCCATTTAGTAACAATTTCAAACCGAGTTCTTTTTCGGGCGCGTTCCAAGCCTGCCTGAATTTCCCGTACTTCTTCATCCAAGCGCAGCTTGTCCGTGTTCTTCGGATTCGCAGTCAAGATTAGAATTTTTTTCACGACAAAATTAACTCTAGATGGAGGGTTGTCACTAAATGCACATATCTATCACTTGGCTATAGATAATTTTCAGTTACTCATAGTATATTTTTCTCGAATGATAACATCGATTTTTAAGCATTCTTTCACGGGAAAAGATGGAAGAATTTGTAAGTATAAGGAAGTTCTATCTGCTAAAAATTTGTGAATAAAGTAGTAGTGAGAATTTGCTTGGAACATCCCTTTAAGTTGATAATTCCATCAAAATCTGATTTGTACTGAGATCGAGACGAAGAACGTACTGAGTTCTGACTATCTTCCGACTGACTTGGTAAAATCTCTAGAAATTTGTACCGAGATGGCTTGCAACAAGGTGTCCTTACTGGCTCTCCCATGTCTCAGGGGTATGGACGTAAACTAGGAACGGTAGGCAAGAATGGAGGCTCAATGGGCATGGTAACTGTCCTCGACTTATCGCCCCTTGCTCAATTAACACGGGAGCAGTTTTATCAACTGTGCGTAGCCAACCGTGATATTCCGCTGGAGAGGACTGCAAAAGGAGAATTGGTAATTGTGGCACCCGTTGGTGGTGAAAGTGGAAGTCAAGAAGCCAGTTTGATTGCAAAGGTTGTGTTCTGGAATGAGCAGACTGAACTAGGGGTTGTCTTTAGCTCCTCAACCATTTTTAGCTTGCCCAATGGGGGCGATCGATCGCCGGATGTGGCTTGGGTGCAGTTAGAACGGTGGGAATCGCTGACTGAAGCCCAACGAGAAGGGTTTCCTCCCATCTGCCCTGATTTTGTCATTGAACTTCGCTCCCGTAGCGATCGGCTTAAACCCCTTCAAGAAAAGATGCAGGAGTACCTCAGTAGTGGGTTACGCCTCGGATGGTTAATTAATCCTCAAGGTCGTCAGGTAGAAATCTATCGCATTGGACAATCACAAGAAGTTGTTGATTTTCCGGTAACGCTCTCTGGCGAAGATGTCTTACCGGGTTTGAGCATCCAAATCTCTTGAAATCTCTTGCATAGTTCATGCCACTGGCAATGAAGACTGCCAGTGGGAAGGGGCTACTATCGAGTTGAGTTCTGATACTTGCGGATGGCTGTAGTTATTCCTCAGACTCTGCTTCAGCATCAGGAATGATGGGCTTTCTAACGGTCTCCGTTTCCGCAGTGGTACTAGCAGAAATGTCCTGTATGGAAATATCTCGATCTGTCACACCAGGAGAACGGGGGTCATCAGACTTCGCCGAAGCATCCGCTACATCCGGTACAACTAGTCTCCTAACGACCTCAACTTCCTGATTCGGCTGTTCCGGTGCGATCGCATCTCGATCTGTCACGCCGGGAGACCGAGGGTCGTCAGGCTTCTTAGATTCAGAGTTCTCTATACTCATAAGAAAGTATGGGTAGAGGAGGATTTGTCCGAATAGACATCTCTAGGAATTAAACTTCACTTCAACTGATAGAAAGCTTTCAGATTAATTTTCAGAGATGTCTAAGGAGTAACTTTGCCAGAAGCATAGCACCGAACTAATCGATTTCCACAGCTCCCAGCGCTTTTAAAGTTGCCTTCTGAGCTGCCGTTAAACCGATCGCACCTCTGATATTCATACCTTCATAAGGTCGATCGGCCAAGAGCGTCCTCAAACAATCTCCCGTTTCAACACTCCAGAACTTGATTGTCTCATCTCCACTACCACTGGCTAACATTTGTCCATTGGGGCTAAAGACAACTGACCATACTCCTTTAAGATGTCCTTGCAACGTCCCTCTGTTCTTCACCGTGCAGACATCCCAAAGCTGAACCGTTTCGTCATCGCTAGCACTGGCTAAAGTCTGACCATCTGGACTAAATACCACCGACCTAACGCGGTGAGTGTGTCCTTCAAACGTTTGCAGACATACCCCTGTGCAGACATCCCACAACTTGATAGTCTCACCGCTGCCACTAGCAATCCTACTACCACAGGGACTAAAGGCAACCGATAGAACCCAATCCCGATGACCTTGAAACGTGTGAAGACAAATCCCCGTATTCACCTCCCAAAGCTTGACCGTCTGGTCATCACTGCCACTTACTAGAGTCGTTCCATCCGGACTAAACGCCACGGACTTAACCCGATGAATATGTCCCTCAAGCGTTTGCAAACATTCGCCCGTTTGCCAATCCCACAGCTTCACTGTACAATCTCGACTGCCACTGGCTAATATCAGCCCATCTGGACTAAAGCTGAGGGATTGAACCCAACTGCTGTGTCCCCAAATAGTCCTTAAACATTCTCCCGTGTCGCAATCCCAAATCTTGATGGTGCGATCGTCACTTCCACTTGCCAAGATTTGACTCTCATCAAGTTTCGGTACAAACGTGACAGATGAGACGATGTTAGTATGTCCCTGCATGGTTGTGATGCAGTCTCCCGTCGCCACATCCCACAACCTTAAGAGTTGGTCTCGACCGCTACTGGCTAATAATTGCCCACCACAACTCAATGCAACAGATAAAACCGAATTGCTGTAACCTTCTAGCGTTCTCAAACACTGCCCTGTGCGGACATCCCAAAGCTTCACCGTCTGGTTCTCACTGGCACTCAACAAAGTGCTGCCATCTGGACTGAACAGAACCAACCAAACGCGATCTGCGCTTCGCAGCAGCGCTTCGCTATCGCGATGACCCTGCAATGTCTGAATACATTCTCCCGTCAAAGCGTCCCAAATCTTGACTGTCGTATCCTCACTGCCCGTTGCTAGAATTTGACGGTTAGGGCAATCGGCATCGCCTACCGAGGGTGCATAAGCGAGTGCCCATACATGACTGCTGTAGTCCGGTAATATTCTGATGCATTCTCCAGTAGTGATATCCCAAAACTTCACCGTTTTGCCATCGCTGCCCGTTGCCAACGTCTGTCCATCGGGGCTTAGCGCAACCGAGAGTACCCAGTTGATGTGAATCTCCAGGATTCGCAGACATTCACCCGTATCGACTTGCCATAGCCTCACCGTTTGGTCTTCACCGCTACTAATCAACGTTTGTCCGTCTGGCGTGAAGACGACGGACAGTAAATGATTAGTATGTCCTGCCAATACGTTAAGGCATTGCCCAGTTTTGACATCCCAAAGCCTCACGGAGGAGTCATTACTGCCACTGGCTAGAATTTGCCCATCTGGGCTGAATGCGATCGATTGTATGCAACCCGTGTGACCTCGTAGTGTCTTGAGACACTGCCCAGTGTTAATATCCCAAAGCCTTACAGTTTGGTCATTGCTGCCACTGGCTAGGATTTGTCTGTCTGGGCTGAAAGCAACCGAATGCACCCAACTGATATGTCCCTTAAAGGACAATAATTGTCGGCTATCTGCAACGTGCCATAGCCAAATCTCGCTATCAATTCCTGTTGCCAACAGCTTTCCGTCTAAACTGAAAGCGGCTGATAAAATCCCTCCCAACGTTTGCGTAAAAACCGATTTGGTCAAATCCGAATTAGTAAAATTGACACGATGTAAATTTATGCCCTGAAGGTAGGCTTGCCAAACGGTTAGACAAGAGAAATCTGAGCCACTAGGGTCTATCTGAAGCTGCCAAAAGAGATTGAGAACATTTCCCCCAGCATATCCTGGTTTTTGCAATGAATGTAATGCTTCTGTGGAATCAGGCGTTGGTGCAGCAATTCCAGAGGACATTCGCAACTTCGACAAAATCTGAATCAGGCAATTTTTGATGCTTTCCTTGTTACCAAAAATCGCCAGCAATCTATCGGCAATGGGTTGTAGAATGAGACGAATTTGAGCAGAGCGCACGTAATCTTTTGCCTGAGCCTTCATCAGGGCGTAGCGGTTAAAGAACACAGTCTCTTCGGTACTAATCTCCTGACACACCTGCTCAATCAATCGTTCAGTCACATACTCCATAACCACGGGCTGTTGCGTGAAGCTGACTGAGTGCCTCTGGGTTAAAGGTTGTGTAGCCTTTTCAATGAGACAGCGTAGTTGCAGAGATTCTAAGGCTTCTAGTAGCGATCGCTGCGAAACAGTAGGAATGATATCATCACGTAATTCTGTAAGCGAAACCCACTCTCGATTGATGGCTAACCAGAACATCGCCTGCTTTTCTAAAGCTGACAGGCGACTAAACTGTTGGTCTAGCAAGTTAGAAATATCACCGAAAACGACAGTTCCCTGCTCTAAAAATTGAGCGATATCGCCATCGAATAATTCTTGAATTGTCGTCGCTACCATTTTCAGCGCCAGCGGATTACCTGCATACTGCTCTACTAACGCTTGTCCTTCATCTGCGGATACTGTAAAACCCTTCTTCTTGAATATTTCCTGAATGTTTTCCTGCGCTAAACCACTCAACCGCAAGGAGTGGATGGGAAAATGTTCGCCTTCTTGATAGCTAATTCCTCTCGGTTTTTCTCGCGTCGTCAACACTAAACAGCTTTGATGACGAGTCTCTCCTATACAGCTAAAAAGTTGCCCATATCCTTCATATCCCTCTCGATAAGCTCCAGCACGCCCATTACTGCTTAAGATGGATTCTGCGTTATCCAGTATGAGCAAACAGCGTGAGGCTCGCAGGTGTTCCAGCAATCGAGAGATTTTACCGTCAATTGTTTCTGGCAAGTCTGTTTCCTGCTGGTTAGAGAGGAATTTAATCAGGTCCACCAAAAGTTCTTGCATTGGAGGAGCATTGCGGAGACTTCGCCAAATCAGGTATTCAAATTCATCTTGAATTTGTTCTGCTAGCTTCACCGCTAAGGAGGTCTTACCTATCCCGCCCATACCGATGACGCTAATCAAGCGACAACGCTCGCGCACAACCCATTGCTCTAACGTCGCAAGTTCGGACGTGCGTCCATAGAATGCAGTAACATCGGGAGCTTCTCCCCAATCCTGGTGTTTGCTGATAGCGTAAGATTCGCTATCAGCATTCAGTTCAGCAATATCTTTCCACTCCAATGCCAACTTCTGACAGAGTTCGACAAAGGTCGCGAAATCAACAGGTTTTCCTGTCAAGAAGCTGCTAACCGTAGCCAAAGCCAAACCTACATCCTCTGCCAAGGCTCTTTGACTTGGAAAGCCATTGCGCCTGACCGCCTGCTTAGCCCTCTCAATGCACTCCCGACGAATCCTAAGCGATCGCGACATAGGCTAGCCCACGTAAAGCTACGTAGATTCTACCAAGAGAAGTCAGTCGGAAGTCAGTCCCAAAGAAACAGAGGAAGCATGACAAGCAGAGGAAGGGAAAAGGAAAGAAAGGAGTTTGAACGCGAGCCTCCTGCTGAAAAGCAACGCGATACTCTGCGCTGTTCCATAGTCACTGCGCCTCCTTCCCTTCAGACTCTGCTTCAAATCGGTATAGCTTCTTGAGCAACTCTTCCCACACCTCAATCTGGACTTCTAGCTGCTGGCGGCGTGAAGCGAAGCTGTCGCTCTCTGGCGAATCGCCTTTAGCCTTGCGTTGGTAGAGTCCCCGACCTGCTAGTTCATCCCGGTACAAGGAAATCAGTTCCTCTAATGCTTTCCCAGCATTGTCTTCTCCTCCATCGAGAACGCATTGGCATGAAGTGGGATGACTCCGCGTCCAATACGCTCGACTAACTCTGACCGAGACAGCCCTAACGCTTCTGCTAATCGCTCCAATCCAGCAATACCCTCTTGTGTCAACGTCAAATTGATTCTTGTCTTCGTCTTGCCATATCGGGGTGGGCGTCCCTCTGGATTTGGCGACTTTCTCTTCATTACGTTCTCTCAAACGATGAATGCTTCAAGTCTATCAGCTACCTACACACTTAGCTCAAATCAGAGTCTCAGTACCAACCTCTAATCTTTTAATTAAATACGCATTTATCTAAAAGCTGAATTAAGATAAATACGTATTGAACTAAAGAGCAAAAAGGCAGACCTCGCCCGTCAAAGCATCAGGTCTGCCAATGGCTCTTCCTATCCAGGAGAAACCATACTCATGATGACAAATTACGGAGAAAACGAGTCAGACCCGTGCCGTAGTGCTGACACCATCCCACCTCAAACCGAGCCAAACGGATACCAGCAAGCCCTAGAAGACTTTGGCATCACCGAGCTACTGGAGAAGCTAAGTCGCTTTCAAGCGAAAGATTTTGATACCCAGTCGCTGCATCCAGAACCAGAAGAACTCGAATCGGTTGCAGCCCTACTCATTCAGCAGCTCACCAATAGCCTCAACTCCAAGCTCTTGGGCAGTTATTTAAACGCTCACCGTCAGGGCAACTCTGACGTGTTCTCTAGCCCGATTAGCCTCGAATTTCCGCAGTCAGTCAGCTTGCCCTCCGACTTTCCGGATAGCGCACTTCCACCTCACTTCTTGTATGGGGACAGAGTTCGCTTAGTTCCTCTATGCAGTGACTCGGAATGGGGAGTGGTGATTGGGCGCTTCTACAACTATGCTGCCCATCGCTGTCGCTGGATGTGGCGTTACATCTTGTGGCTGAACCAATCCAGCTTTAGTGCATCTTGGCTCGTCGCCACCACCGCTTGGGAGGAAGACTTAGAGCCAGAAGTCGAGGAGGTACCATGAGTAATCCCCGCCCCCTTGGCGAGCGAGAATTGAGGCTAATTGAGCTGTTTGCCAACTGCCGACTCGAAATGACCCCAAGGCAATTCTACTCAAAATGGGCAGTAACTTACGCGACCATGGCGCAGCTATGCCGCTGTGACATCAATACAGTCAGTCGGTGGTTTGGGCGAGGACGTAACTACCAACCCCCCAAGCATTACCACAAATGGTATCTAGCGCTAGCTGATATCTTTTTGGAGTCCTACGAAGACATCCCAGAAACGCTCATCAATCGCCTCTGCCCTGGTCGGTAGTCAGCGTTTTCCTTCACAGATTCATCTTCTTGTCAAGCACAGAATGTCGTTTTTTCGGACATCTTTCCTTGATTAAGGTATTGATTGACTATCAGCTATGTAGGCGACTTTTGAAGTCGCCTCTCATTTAATCATTTATTTCATAGCTTATGAAGCACAGCGATTGGCTTCGCCTCAACCAAGAAGGCGAACAGATTTGTGCGGCTCTGAGACAGCACAGTTATCAATGCTGCAAACAAGCCCGCCGTCTTTCCTGGAAAGTCATCAAAGAAAATAGCTCCTATGTGCTCACTTGGCTACCCGCACCCGTAAGTGATTGGAACCTACTGCCTAACAATACCAATCCAGCACGAGAAAAAATTTGGGCAGTTGTGCAAAGTGCCCTCGCCCCCAAACTACAAGAAGTCGCCACCCCCAACCCAGTTCAACAGCTCGAAGACTGGACACGTCCTTGGGCGATTGTCCGGCTTTTACCAGACGCACGTCGCTACACCGTAGCCCGGTTTGCTAATCGCCAAGATGCACAGGACCATCTTAGGTTTTTGCATCGGTTCATGCCAGTAGCTGACTTTGAGGTGATTTTTGATGTACCCGACTCCCCGAACAGCTTAGCAACGGATGGTGTCTCAACATGACCGATAAAAACTATCTCGTCGAGAAACTTTTATCCGGAGTAGAGACTTGGAACCAATGGCGGGCAGAAGAACCGATTCAAGACGAAGAGCGATTAGACCTCACCGGCGTCAATCTGTGTGGAGCTAATCTGTGTGGAGTTGACTTGAGTGAAGTGGACTTAAGTGACTCTTGTTTGAGTGGAGCCGACTTGAGTCAAGCTAAATTATATGCTGCCTGTTTGACTGGAGCCAACTTGAGCCATGCCAATCTCAGCTGTGCCGTATTAAACGGTGCCCTGTTCACCCTCGCTGACTTGAGCGGCGCGTCCTTGAGCAACGCTGACTTGCGCTCTCCCGGTTTTCTGTTATCCGACTACCTTTATCAGTTAGATCGCGCTGACTTCGACGCCATCATATTGGCGATGCGAAGGCACTATGCGCTCCAAACCTACCTGCTGAAGGCGAATCTTCATGCCTGTGACTTGCGCTCGGCTCACCTACAAGGTGCAATGTTTCATCAAGCTAACCTCAACCAAGCTAATCTGCGTGGGGCTGAGATTTGTAAGACTGACTTTCAGGAAGCTGACCTGAGTGGTGCTGACCTGCGAGGTGCTTACATCACCTACATCAATTTACGTCATGCTGTCTTGACCAGACAAACCCAAATCAATGATAGATGGCGTCGCATTTCGTTTTTGCAGTCGAACAAGCTCGCTGAACCCTACCACTGGTCTGGTGCTCAACTACAGTATGCAGATTTAAACGTCGTAGACCTGTCTGGGGCACAAATGCCTTATGCGAACTTGCGAGGAACTCATTTGAGATATGCCAACTTGATGGGTACGAATCTGGATAAGGCTCGGACGGAGGATACGGACTTTGAGGGGGCTACTTATAGCTCGGATACAATTCTGCCCGCGTTGAGTCGGCTGCAACGGCAAAGCCTGGTTTGGGTTGAATCTCCACCTGAACCTGTGAATAAAGAGGTGATTGTTGACTTAGAAAGCTTATCGGATGAACGACAAAGAACGAATGTGGTGCGTGTCAGGAGAAAGGACCAACAAAAGTTTCGGGAGGCGTTAAAAGAAGCGTTTTCAGGTAAGTGCGCGATTACCTTTTGCGATGTGGAGGGGGCATTGGATGCGGCGCACATTTTTCCTTACCGAGGGCCGCAAACGGATTGTGTGTGGAATGGAATTTTGTTGAGGCTGGATTTGCACAGGCTGTTTGATGCCTATTTGCTGACGATTGACCCGGTTGAGGGTGAAGTCTACTTGGAGGAGAGCTTGATGAATAGCTATGGGCAGTATGCCAACAAAAGAATCTGTTTTCCTGAGCAGCCTGTGTCGGAGAATCGTAAGCAAGCGCTGCGATGGCACAATGCTCAGTGTAGTTGGTTCAAAATCGCATAGTCTGAAAGTACCCCACTTG
>DATNPC010001030.1:0-8235 GCA_036703375.1 Allocoleopsis sp. | reverse complement strand
TCCCGTCAACTGACAGTCTGTCTGCTTCTACTGATACCGCTCCAGGAGCAACTCCCTTGCCGTTGCCATCATTGACACCCGCAGAACAAAGAGTGTTTTGGGAAGTCATTATGGGATTAAGCAATCAGCAGATCGGCGAGCGCTTACTTTTGACCCCTCGCACGGTTCAGGGTCATGTGAGTAGCATCCTCCATAAGCTAAGGCTCAAGAATCGCTTTCAACTCATGCACTATGCCTACAGCCAGGGCTTCATTTTACCCAAAAAATGAAGAAAGCTCAGATGATTGGGACGCTTAGGTAGCATCGAGACGTACTGACAGGTTTCGAGGTAGCGCGATCGCTATTAAGTATCATGCAATCGCTTTTTATTTTCACCCCCTAAAGAGGTGGGGTGGCTAGGAGTTAGTGACTCCAACTTTCTACAAATTTATCGAGTTGCTACTGGCGACATATTGCCGCTTGGGGAATGTGGTGTGGGGAGTAGGAGCGCTCGATACTTGTGGTAGAGCTAGGTGGAAAGATATGGAAGAAGAATTGACAATTCCCCACAAACAACTAGTCAGGAAAAGGCTAGATATAAAACGTTTTAACATGGCTACCTCCTACCGTTGTGTTAAACCCCCTAGGTTTCTCTCGGTTGAAGAGGATGCCTAAAAACGACAAGACTTCTAGACAATAGCTAAGTTGTTTAACCGCTGTCGGCAAGAAAAAGTTTTCAACTTTTGTAATTTTTAATAAGTATTTTATTAGAGATACAAGCGAGAATCTTCTCCCTTGCGAAATCTTCCATTAGAACGATTTTTCGGTGTTTTTATACTCGTTGTTTACTTTGTTCTTCTTTCATGACTTGGAGTTATTTATATCTTTACACTTTACAGCGCAATCTATGGCATTCACGCCCATACCCGTAGGATATGGGCGTAGAGCATGTTAATCTTCAGCCGTTGTTTCTTGAGGAGTTTCAGTAACTGAATCCTCACTCGTTGCATCAGGCGTCTCTTCAATCACTGGGGGCTTGGGTTTCTGCGGCTTCGGAGCCCGTACTAAGGCTGGATTCACGCTACTAGGGCGCGAATCCTCTTGCTTACCTTTCCCTCTTCCCTTTTTTCGGTCTTTCTTTTGGAAAGAGCGGGAGGGCTTTGAGTCAAAACGCTCTTCTGCCGAGCGTCCGTTTCCTTTAACCTCTTCGCCAGCGTCGCTCTTAGGAGCAAGAGCCTGACGCTCAGACTTCTTTATAGGACGTTCTACCATAATTTCAACACTCTAGTTTGTTTGTCAGAGTTCAGACAGTGTACTCCTCATGCTTTATCTTAATCGCCGGGAAGACCCCAAGTGAAGTAAAGCAGAACTTTGGGATGAAAGGCGGGGAGCGTCAAGCGATGGAATTTTATCGCTTCCGGCAATCTGCCTCTAACAACCACCTTTGCTCTGAGAAAAAAGGTAGGGGCGAGGCATGCCTCGCCCTTATAGAATTCAAAGCGAGAATTTAGCGTAGCGAGATAGAGAACTGCTGAGGTTGATAGTCCGCTCCCAGCTTGTTAGCACAAAATCCCAAATCTCGGGTTTGCCCAGGTTCGATGACCCGTCCCCAATCTAAGGGGGTCACGATATAGTGCGAACCTTTGGGTTGAAAATTACCGTTCCAGCTGTTATTAATTGACGCCTGATTCATCTGGAAGGTGACTTGCCAATCTCGAACGGGTGTAGTGCCGGGATTTATGACCTGGATGTTCATACAAAATCCAGCCTGCCAATCCGATTGAATGTTGGATACGAGCTTCAATCCAGATTGACTGGTTGTTGAAGTGTGAGAACTTGACCCAGAACTAGGAGATGGGCTAGCAGTAACAGGATGAGAACTCGCTTGGGTATTGGAAGATGGGTGAGAACTCGCTTGAGGAGTAGGAGTCGGGACGATAGGAGGAGAATTGGTGGTAGCTGGAGCAAAACCATTGGCAAGCAACAATCCCTGAAGCAGTTGCTGCTTGTCCGCATTGACCGTGCGCCAGTCGTCTTGCAAGATACCTCCCGTATCCGCACTGTTAGGATTCCAACTCCAGTAGGCGAAGCTCATATCCTTTTGACGGATGTAATCGACTAGCTTCCGTTGCCAGATTCCTTCCTTGGAGTTGGCGTCTACTTGCCGCCCTCCAAACTCTCCTATCAGGATAGGAGCAATGCCTTTGGTCGCGATATAGTGCCATCCTGTTTCCCAACGACTTTCCAGATTTTTGGGAAATTGGGACTCGTTAAACCAAGGCTGATTGTAGACTCCAGGCCCATATTCGTGAGGGGAGTATACGAGTTTGTTGGGTTTGGACAAGCGCACCGGGAAGCGATCGACTCCTTCCAGATTGGCACCCATCCAATGGTACGCTAGCTTCTGACCGGGAACGTTCTTCTCGACTCCTTCGACAACAATCAACCACTTCGGGTTGATTTCCAGAATCGCATTGCCAGCCCGTTCTGCTGCCAGCCGCCAGTCAGTTGATTGGTCGTTGGTTCCCCAACTGGCTCGACCGTGAGGTTCATTTTTGAGGTCTGCCCCCATCACGTTCGCCTGATTTTTGTAACGGGTCGCCAACATCTGCCAGGTATCAATCCAGTCGGCTTCCGTAAACCCATCGCCATACCACAATTCTGGAATGCGCTGGTCGTTGAGTCGGTGAGAATCCAACAGAATTAATAGCCCCTGCCGATTCGCTTCCTGAATGATGGCGTCCATCACTTCCAAGGGCGATTTCCCTTGCAGTTCTTGATTGCTGCCCAGTTGGAAGTTAATGCCGTTCACCGTCGAGGAGCGCAGCGATTCTACAGAATAGGGCAGGCGAATGAAGTTGTAGCCTAGGTTTTTGATCTGCGCCAGCATTTCTTTATAGTCTCGGCTGGACAAACCATCAGGAGCATGCAACGCAGTCTCAATACCAAACCAGTTCACCCCTCTCAAGAATACAGCTCGACCTGTAGAATCAACAATTTGCGAACCCCGAGTCGAAAGGGGCAATCCAATGCTAATAGGAGAGGCAGCGTTTACAGGATTGAGAGTAGAGCCAAGCGATACCATCAGAGATACAAACACCACAGCTAATCCAAGACCGATGAGTCCTAGATACGGTCTAACACCGATTCGTCTCGCTCTAGACCTGTAGGGCAATCCTTTGTTACGGCGTTGGCGATTCGGCTGACTGACTGCTGTCGCCCTATACCGATTGGCTCGACGTAACATGTCAGTACGCGGTGGGGTCTGCCCCAGCAATTCCTGTAAGAATTGTCCGAAATGGCTCAAACCCGTTAATAAGCTCACCCCTGCGACACGGGTCACACGCGAGATTGGGTACAGAAAAAATTTAGACATTTTAGTGAAAAGTGAAGCAGTTGACTGGGTCAGAACGAGAGTACTGAAGTTCACTCAACGCATGACTGGCTAACTGGTTTTTAGCTGTTGCTGTCTGCTACCCTTCCTAATCTTGACAACATTTAGCGGTTAATGTTTCCAGCGATGACACCCAATGAACGGGAACAATGTCCCTCTCATTCGAGATTAGCAAGTGTCGGAGTTTTTGATGGTTTTAACCCTCATTCCACACTCTCAACTCCCTAGGAAAGGAATTCTATCTAAAGGTAGATGGCTAACGCCATGCTAAGGCTTACTTCATCTTGCGATCGCTAGCCATCATGCTAGCGCTTTTGCTCCAAACTTTAGTAGCTCGTTCACAATAAATCGCTCATCAAAATCTCTGAGTGGAAAATATTTGCCTATCCGAGCGTGAGTTTTTCCTCAAAACGGCGATCGCGTTTACACGCAATAGCAACGCTCGACTGGGAAAGTCCCAACGCCTGAGATATAAAGCTTTGCTCGAAAAATAAGGCGATCGCGATTAACCGAAGAAGTTAGCTGAGAAGCAACGTTGGAAAACTACAACTAGTTGCTTCATCGACAAGGCAAAATTAGTAATTTTCACAAGAAGTTTATCTAGTTTTTCCCATCTTCATCAACGCTTTACAGAGTTTTGCTGAGCTAGAAGACTAAACTTTAGACAGCTAAATTTAGTCACTTAACGCGTTTTGGTATCCCTCTAACCAACGCTTTTACCTGTCGGCAGCAAATCCGCTCGTACACTCTCTAGTACACTTTGTATTTTTACCCACCCTGTATTTTGACTAAGGGTTCTACAAACACAGTCACTGAGAACAATTATGTCTGGATCGCCACTCAATAAATTTTTCCTTACACCTGCTGTTATTTCTGCTTCAGTTTTTGCTGCATTAACGTTACCCCTAGCAGTATTGGGAAATAAGCCAGTCACCATTCAACTGCAACAGGAACCTGTGTTTTACGGACAATTGCGCGACGTGGCTACTCCTTACCTCGGGTTAGCCAGCGTTCTCTCGGTGGGAGCTGGTGTTGCGAGCATTGCCGTCGCTGGTTGGCGACAGTCGTTGCGAAAATCCTCAGAAGTGGAAGCTCAATTATCGGGTTTAGCACAACATCTTAAGGAGAAGGAAGCTCAGTTAGAGGCGCTCAAGCATTCCGAATCTCGATTAGAATCGTCTGGACTAAAGGCGTTTTTGGATGAGGACGTTCCCTTAGAACCTCAGCCAAAGACTGAGACTGTTAATTTCAGCGTTCCACCCATGATTGAGAAGTTTGCGATCGCATTACCCGTAGTAGAGGCTCCTGTCGCGGTACAATCTGCGATCGCAGTGCAAGCAGCAGCAAAGTTTGCTTGTGCCCAAACCTTCTTAGGTTATTCTCAGGCCAAGACCGTTAAACAGCCAGAGACAAGTGCCACGGATTTAACCCAAGAAGTAGAGCAACTGCAAGCTCAATTGCAAAAAATCATGGCTCAGATGGCAACCGTGCAATCCGCCCTAACAGCCGCACATCAAGCAGATAAGTCTGAAACAACACCATCCGATAAGGTAGCACCGCTACAGGCTGCAAAGTCTTGGTCGGTACATCAGATGGCATCTTAGGCACTGAGACGAAATTACTTCCATGTATTTGCCATCTGTAAGGGCATGACAATGTCATGCCCTTGCCACTACAACTCTCAGAACAACTGCGTATCCCCAAAAAAAATTCAAGGCGTCCTTTTTCGAGAAGGATGCCTTGCTTCATGTACATGGCTAATTCAAACGGATTATTCGAGTATCTGATTGAGTTAGACCCCCTAATGGGTTTGGACGAACTCGTAGCGAACCACCAAAATGGGAGTCAATTTAGCTAAGCGAAGCATGGCTGCGATCGTAGCTGGCGCGGAAGCTTGGGTGGGGCTTGCCTTGAATGTGATTCCAGTAATCAACATGCTCCATTTCCAAACCCACTTCAGCAGCAGCGCGACCGAGCATGGATTGCTGACGATTTTTGATCAGGTGATGGTGGCGCATCATCAGGGCACGAGCTTGTTCTTGAGTAGACATATTCAACGTCTCCGATTGCTTTAGTAACGTTTAATGAATCTTTCCACTAATAAATATAGCAGAAAATTCTGTAGCAAAATATACAAATTAGCATCAATAACAAATCTTTACGGAATTTCTTAGAAATGCTCTAGCCTCTGCTGCCAATACTGAGCGGTCAAGCCAGTGGGAACCACCAAAGAGTCGGTGTTACAGCTCTTCTGTACAGGACACCCAGAGGCTCCCCTGATTAAGTTCAAGAGTTTTGAGTTTTGAATTAACCCCCTGAAATTCCTTCGCCCATGGATGACTCTAGATTCATGCTCGTAGCCGTTGATTCGGGTGTACTAGAGGTGGGCAAGAGTGAATCACAGGCATTGCTGGGAGAGTCTGAAGCGGGTAAAACTCGAACGCGAGCATATTTAAGTCCAGTGATGCCTTGTAGCGGCTCAACGGTACTCGATTGAATTTCTGTATCGACCCAGCCTTCACGAGCCAAGTAGCGCAAGTATTGTTGATATTCGGCCCACTCTTCTTCCGTGGAATACACCAACGTGAGCATCCCCGGTTGGGTAATGCGAATGCGAGATTGCTCGTCCACGGCTTTATCAATTCGTTTTTTGACAATTTCGTAGCGGATATCGCGCGTCCCTCGCACCTCGAACAGTTTTTCTGTATGTTCGTCGTGGATGATGTCTACAGTAAGGTCTTGAACGAGCACTAGATGCGTGACTTCTAGTTGAGTATGGTAGAGCGTCTGAAGGTTGAAGGCCGTTCTAGCACAGTCACAAATCGCGCGTAGCTGTTCGTAGCGCAGGCTGCGGAGATGGTAGATGGAAAATTTGGCATCAATTGATTCCCCCACGTAAATCATATGATTGATGCCGTCGGTGGATTCAATGTCGCAATAGTGGGGAATAATTTGTTGCATGCGGGATTGCCACCGCTCCCAGGTTTCTTTTAAGCAGGAGTTAATTTGGCTAATGGTTTTGTCATAGCGGGCGCGACCGACGTAAACTGATTTATGGTCGTTATTACAGCTTTGCCGATACGTCTCGACCGCAGCGAGGGCATCAGTTCCACACTGCGCGAAATACTCCAGGTAAAGTTCGAGGCGATCGCTCAAAAATTTTAATGCCGTCACTTCCGCATCAACCGTGACTTTTTCTTTGAGCTTTTCGATGTAGTCAAGTAAATCGAGGCGTAGCTGTTCGCCCAATGCACTCTCCTGATGCTGGCAAACAGCATCTACTACATTGAGAGCCAACTGGAATTGTTCGAGTAAATCTCCCTGAATCGCACGATTGCGCTCTTCCGAGGAGCCGCGAATGTCGGAGATGCCGTACAGTGGATAGACATTGGCGAAGACAATCGGCTCTGACGGCAAACCCCAGCTACGTCGTTCGGCTTCTTGCAAAAAGCGCCATTCTACGGCGGGATGGATGTTGGTAAAGCGCTGCTGAATCGCTTGGCGAAGGGCGGCGGTAAACGCGGGCATCAACTCTTCGGCATATTTGCAATCCAAACCATCAAAATTATGCGGGCGATCGCTAGTGATGCCAACTATGCCAGCCAACTGCCGTGCCCCTTTGCCCGATTTCATGGCTTTGACAACTAGAGGAATCAGCAGCACAGAGCGAACCCCTCGATCGAGAAGCGATCGCTCGCCGTCAGTTTGGCAATCTAAACTTAAGTCAGAAACGTTCCAGATGCGATTGGCATCTGCTGCCCGCAAAAAGTGCGATCCGGCAAGTGATTGTAGGGAATGCAGGCTCGCTCTTAATTCCTTGCGCTCTGTACTCATGAACAATCGAGCCTGTTCGTTCTCCACACTCAGGATTAAACTGTTATTGGCTCGAAACAGCGACTCTAGACGTTTGGTAATCCGGCGAAATTTATCAGGACGGAGAATTGAGTCGCGATCGATCAACAGCCCAACAATATGACGAATCGTTTCTCGTTCGGTAACATCTGAACCTTCTAACAGCAGCGGCCCGGATAGCTGATAATTTTCTAAGCGCAGGCGCTGCCGCCAGGATTCTAACTGCGCCGCATCGATCGACCTTGCCGAGCCATCCTCCACGAGCAACTGTTTGAAATTTGAATCTGTAAACTCATCCAGCTGAGAGTCTAGGCGAGCGATGCTTAACTGTTCCGATCGAAAGGCAAACTCAATCAAGCGAGGCTCTGGATACAGAGGACTCCTCAAGGCGACAATTACGGGTTGATCCAATAGCCGCAAACTGGGAACTGAAATGTGATAGATATCCCGAAGTACCAGATGCAGGACATGCTGACGGTATAGAGTATCAACTGCTGTCCCTTTGAAATCCGGCAATAAATCGGGTAAACGGATTTCTCGCTCTGCAATCTCTGAATATGTTCCACCAATGCCCATGAGACTACAGAAGTAGTCATTGGCGCACTGTAGCGTGAAAGTCCCCGGTTCTAAGACTGCCATTAACAACTGACTATGCCGTTGGAAATGAGCCAGCCACTGCCACTCTGGTTGGATGGGTAACGATTGAATCGCTTGAGATTGAGGCAAGGGAGTGTCACTAGAACGCTTATCGGGCCAGTCTCTCTTTATCGCTGGCGAGCGATCGCTTGTAAGACGATCCGATGGCTGAGGCTCCAGCATGGAATCCTCAAGAGAGTTAAGCTCCTGGCTGGGTGCGCTGGCAGGCTGGTTTTTCTCCAAATTGGAGCGTGACTTACGGGTAGGCATGGGAAAAGTAGTTAATGAAGGGTAGCGTCTCAGCAGCAAGCTGTCTCAAAACCTCTCCTGCTCGCTTATCAACGAAAAACAGTCACACCAAAAACAGCAAAGAG
>DATNPC010001029.1:0-5397 GCA_036703375.1 Allocoleopsis sp. | reverse complement strand
AATTTATGTTCGTTCAGGTGAACGACGAGAGAACCATTTGAAGTGGAACGGGTAGCCAGATCGATCGCTCTGGTGCGATGTCACTCCCAAGGGCAGTCGAATGGTAAATGTGCTACCTTGACCCAATTCGCTTTCCACTTGTAGGCAACCTTGATGGGCCTGAACAATGGCTTGCGCGATCGCTAATCCCAATCCCGATCCACCTGTACCACGAGAGCGATCGCTATTGACTCGATAAAAGCGATCGAAAATCTGCGTTTGCTCAAAGGGGGCAATGCCAATGCCTGTATCCTGGACATGAATCAAAGCGCGATCGTCACTACGGTCTAAAATAATGGTTACCTGACCTCCGCTAGAAGTGTATTGAATAGCATTAACGATTAAATTAGAAACCAAGCGATAAAGCTGCTCTTCATCACCTACAACATTGAGCGGATTTGGTACTCGGATCGCAGAAGTCAGTGTCACCGATTTGGAGATAGCTAAGGCTGTAAATTCTTCGATTAAATCGCTGACAAGATCGTTGAGGCAACAAAGTTGGTATCGCTGTGGGACGGCTTGTTGCTCCAGACGCGCCAATAGCAGCAAATCGGCAACTAGCTTAATCAGTCGTCGATTCTGACGCCAGATCGTATCGAGGATGTCCTGCACCTCGTTGTCATCCAAGTGAGGTATGGACAGTGCTGATTCTACTGTCGCCTGTGTCGCCGCTAAAGGTGTTCGCAGTTCGTGAGCGGCATCTGCTGTAAACTGTTGAATTTGTCGGTAGGATTTGTAAATTGGTTGCATCGCTAACCCAGCTAACCACCAACTAGAAACGCCGACCAAAATCAATGTTGTTGGCAATCCCAACCTCAAAATCCATTTCACATTATTGAGGTAGTCGTTAAAATCTTTGAGGTTGCGCCCGACTTGAAAGTATCCCCAATCGCGATTGTCCTGAGTGTGCAGCGACAGGGAAATTTGGTGATAACTGTTCCCTTGGCGATCTTTTAGGGTTTGCCAGAATTCCTTGTTTAAAACTTGGGACAGTCCTTCTGGATGAATGCCTGCTATGGCAACTAACCGTCCTGAAGTATCGAAAAAACGGATGTAGTAGTTGCCTTGGTTAACTGCGCTGAGAATGTGGCGATGGGAACCCGACTGCTCGTGCATGCAGCTAGAGCCTGCTAAACAAGGATTGGGTAAAAGCTTGTCTACAATCGCCTCCAGGCGTCCGGGTTGCTTGAGTTTCAGTTCGATGCTGTCGTGCAACGTTCCCGCTACAGATTTTAACTCGCGGTCTATGGCTACAGAATGAGCATGAGCGATCGCTTTGTAGACGCCAAATCCAGACACGCTCAAAATCAAACCCATGACTCCTGCGTACCACAGCGCCAATCGAGTGCGAGTTCGGTTAAAGAGTTTACTTTGATTCATGAGCTGTATTGAAACGATACCCCATGCCATGTAACGTTTCGATCGGGTTCGCGCAACCACCAGACGCTAGTTTACGACGCAATAAACGCACTTGAGCTGCCACCACATTACTAATTGGTTCTTCACTCGCTTCCCATAGGTGATAGCGAATTTGGTCGCTGGTAACAACGTGGTTGGGGTGCTTCATAAAGTACTCCAGAAGTTGGAATTCCTTCGTAGTCAGGGGAAGAGCCTGTTGTTCACCCAAGAGATTTTGAAAACAAACGGTGCGGGTACTGTAATCTAGGGTAAGGCTGCCAACTATTAGTTGTTGAGGTTGAAGTTGGGGCGATCGCCGCTGCAATGCTCGCAACCGAGCCAACAACTCCTCCATCCCAAACGGTTTCACTAGATAGTCATCCGCGCCCGCATCTAGTCCTGCTACCTTATCTTCCATTTGGTCTTTGGCTGTGAGCATTAAGACAGGCAGAGGACTGTTTTGCGATCGCAGTTTACGCAGTAGCTCTAATCCTGACAATCCTGGCAGCAACCAATCGAAGATCGCTAGTGTGTATTGCGTCCACTGGGTTTCTAGATAGTCCCAAGCCTCCGTTCCGTCTAGAACCCAGTCAACTAAATACTTCTCCTGGTTCAGCTTTCGCTTGATCGCTTTTCCTAAATCTGGCTCATCTTCGACTAGCAGAATTTTCATAAAATCAATTCGTAGACAGGCAAAACGAGGAGAATTTACTGATTGAAACTAAAGCGGCCGTCTGCCTTTTGCCCGCTAATATCCGCTATAACTTTCACCTGATACTGACCTGCTGCTTTTTCGGGAAGCTTAGCCGTGTAATGTTTATCCGTCGCATCATAGGTGAAATCTACCTTTTTTTGAGTTCCATCAGGCGTCTGAACTTGAGCTGTCACTTTAGCGTTAGGAATTGGTTCGTGATTGTCCCCTTTTAGAACATAGAGATCTAAATGCGCTCCGTTAGCCGCTTTCTCAGGAACAAACTCTAAGTGGTAGGGACCCGACTCGACAACTTGACCCCCGTGTTGTTGTTCAGACGTTTCAGTTTTCGCAGTGGTTGTGTCTTGAGAGGTAGCTGGACTGCTGCTTGAACTTACTTCTGGACTGCTACCTGAATTAGCGGCTTGATTACTGTTATTACCACAGGCTCCTAAGAACAGCAGCCCTACACTTCCGAGAACAATCAAGCCTGACTTTAGTACTTTCATTTGCTTTACTCCTCACCAATGCTAAATTTAGGAATCTCTACTCAGATTTTGCATCACTTTCAACAGTCTTGCCCATGTAGGGTGGGCATTGCCGACCAACGATAGAATCAAGCTTTAAAGTTCTATTCGGCAATGCCCACCCTACCGAATGTGTTTCTTAAGAGTCTACAAATTTCGGCAGATAAAAACATCAGGAAACAGAACCTTGAGCGATATCTTGCTCTTGGATTTGCCTTCTCGGTTTAGGAGTTAAAAATTTCCCAAACTGAGAATACAAAGCTGGAATCACTAGCAATGTTAATGCCGTAGACGTAAATAATCCTCCCAATACTACGACAGCTAGCGGTTGCAAGATTTCTTTACCTGCTCCTCCCCCAATGACTAGCGGCACCATCCCCAGTGCTGATGAGAGAGCAGTCATTAAGATAGCAACTAATCGCTCCATAGACCCCTCAACCAACACTTTCTGTAAAGGCATACCAGCAGCAAGTTTGTGATTGTAGTTATCCACTAATAGCAATCCGTTGCGAGTGGCTACGCCGAATAAGGTAATAAATCCTACCATCGAAGCAACGGAAATAATACCCCCACCCAACGCCACAGACATCACGCCACCAACTAAGGCTAAGGGCAAATTAATCATAATCATCACGGTGGCAGGAATCGATTTAACGGCAAAGTAAATGAGTACCGTGATAGCGATAAACGCTAAAACACCAGCCCAAATTAAAGTTTGAGTGGCTTGCTCTTGGGCTTGGAATTGACCGCCGTATTGAATGTAATATCCGGCAGGCAATTGCACCTGTTGTTTCACTTTATTGCGAATATCATTGATAACAGAACCTAAGTCTCGCCCATTCACATTAGCCGAGACGACAATGAACCGGGAAACGTTCTCGCGGTTGATGGTATTTGGTCCCGTGCCGTAGTCAATTTTGGCAACTTGAGCGAGCGGAATTTTTTGACCTGTTGGGGTATCAACGAGCAAGTTGCTGATGGTTTCTAAATTGTGACGGGCGCTTTCTTGTAACCAAACAACCAGGTCAAAAACTTGTTGTTGTTCCAAAACTTGTGAGACAACCCGTCCATTGAGAGCTGTTTCAACCGTTTCTGCCAAGTCTCCCACTCTTAACCCATAACGAGCGGCGGCAGTGCGATCGAATTGAATTTGGACTTGTTTGATTGGGACTTGGGGTTCTAATTGCAAGTCTACAATTCCGGGAATGTTGCCGATCGCTGATTCGACTTGTTTACCAATGGTGCGGAGTTGTTCTAAGTCGGAACCGAAGATTTTAACCGCGATCGCACTCCTCACCCCAGATAGCACCTCATCCATCCGGTGGGAAATAAAACCGCCAATATTCGCCGCTACACCGGGTAATTTTGCAAAGTCTTGGCGCAGTGTCTCAATACTCCCTTTCCGGTTTTTCAGTCCCTCCTGACTCAGTTCTACATCCAGTTCCCCAAAGTTGACACCGCCGACATCGCTATCACCTGGGGCGCGTCCCGATCGCAATTGAAGTGCTGAGAACCGCTTATCCGTTTTGAGGGCATCTTGAATCGCCAAATCAGCGGTATTCGTCGCTTCCAGAGATTCACCCGGATAGAGATTTGTGGCGATGACGAGCGATCGCTCTTGGAACTCCGGCAGGAATACCCGCCCCAATGACGGCAAAATCAGTACTGAAGCCACAAAGCTTGCCGCCGCCACAGCCAAAACAATCTGAGGGAGACGGATGGAAAACATCAAAGCCGGACGATACACTCGATGAGACAATCGCGCCACCCAAGTTTCATCATCGGGTAAACGACGATTCACCAGCAGCAGCGCACACAACGCTGGAGTTAGCGTTAGTGCTACCAAGGTTGAAGCAATAATGGATAGCAAATAGGACACACCCATCGGCGTAAAAATGCGACCTTCGACACCAGACAGGGCAAAAATTGGTGCAAATACCACAGCGATAATGACTGTAGAGAACAGCACGCTGACTCGCACTTCAACCGACCCATTAAACACCACTTGCAATGGCGGCACGGGTGTTCCGGCTAACTGGTTTTCTCGCAAGCGGCGGTAGACATTTTCCATATCAACAATGGCATCATCTACCACCGAACCAATCGCAACAGCCAAGCCTCCCAGCGTCATTGTATTGATGCCTTGCCCCGTCCAATCTAGAATCATCATTCCCAACAGCAAAGACAAGGGAAGGGCGCTAAGACTGATGATGACTGTGCGCCAATTCATCAGAAACAAAATGAGGACGACGGAGACGATAATAATGCCATCTCGCAAGGCATCTTCAACGTTTTTAAGCGATGCTTCGATAAAATCTTCTTGACGGAAAGTGACTGTGACTTTCACATCTTTGGGCAAGCTTGCTTTTATTTCTTCCATCGCCGCTTCAACAGCGCGGGTTACTTTTGGGGTATCAGCTTGCGGCTGTTTGTTAACGATGAGGACAATTGCTTTCTTGCCATTGAATGTAGCATCGCCACGCTTGAGTTCGGCACCAATTTTCACGTCAGCGACCTGACTCAAAAGGACGGGTGTACCTTTGACCGATTTAACGACGGATTGCTGCAACTGATCGATGGATTCAATCCGCCCCACTTCCCGAACTAACATTTCCTGGTCTGGGTTGATTAAAAAACCACCAGGCGCATTGACGTTGGCTTTTTCAGCCGCTTCAGCAACGTCTTGCAATGAAACATTAAACGCTTTCAATTTATCTGGCTCGACTAACACCTGATACTGGC
>DATNPC010001028.1:0-3537 GCA_036703375.1 Allocoleopsis sp. | reverse complement strand
TCCGAATTCGCAACCACTTGCGCGAGTCTGAGTATCCCCTGAATATTACTTACGAGGTGCGAGAAGACTCAACGATTGTCAGTATGGTGATGCAAGGCTTAGGTGCAGCCATTCTGCCACGACTCGCTGCCGAACCCGTACCCCCCTGTATCCAGGTCTGTCGCTTACCAATTCCCCTAGAACGAATCATTGGGGTAGCTGTTCTTGCAGATAGGCTTCAGACTCCAGGCGTCTTTGCATTTCTCGATGCACTCAGAAATACAGGTCAATTTAGTGCTAAAGCAGTGGTTTGAATTCAAGCAGCGAACAGTAGACCTCTGTTTTGAAAGTCTCCTTTCATCCTGGAGTGTAAGCGGTACGCTCATGGTCATCTCTTGCATAAATCCTCGAATGCCCCCTAAATCCCCCAAATTTGGGGGACTTTGAATTCATGTTCCCCCCAGAATTGGGGGGCTAGGGGGGCGAAAATTGACTTTCAAAACAGATGTCTAGTGAACAGTTTAGGGCTGACGCATTACCTCGACACCTTGCGTGAAAACGGGGCAATCACTTCTGGGTTGTCCCTACCAGGTTTTTTGTACTCACAATTTATCAAACAACAGCAACTGAATACTGCCATCGGGCAAGATTGCAGGCAACCACTCATCCCCTCTCGGTTCAGTCCCGTCCCACTTTTCAGGATAGGTGTTAGCTGCAATTAACTCTTCAATCCGTGCCTGTTCTTCATCATTAATCAAGCTAATCGTAGGACGATTCTCTCTTTGCGCCGCTTGATTCACGTCCTCCTGAATCGCTAATACCTGCTCCAGCATCCAGCGACGAGCCTCCATCGTGAGCGGCCCTAACCGATTTTGCTTAGCCGCTAGCGTTCCATCTTTTTTAAGTTCTCCGTGTTTCCGATGACGGTATTGCGGCTTTTTAATTTCCCGGTACAGCGGACGCAACTTGCTTAAGGGGGCTAAATATGCCCACTGTGGCTCACTAATGACTGCATCCAGCGCTCGATCTTCTTGTACCAAAGGACACCCAATGCAGCCAGTTCTCAGCGCTAAGGGTTCCTCAGACTCCGAGCCTTCATTCGTCATGCCATAGACAGCTGCAATCTCTTCGGTGGGAAAGCCCAGTGCTGGAGCCTCAAACATTAGCCAGTCCCAGACATTACAAATCCGCCAGTGCAGTATCGGCGCTAGGGTATCGGCTACTGCATGAGATGAGGTTTGCTGAAACCAGCCTTGTCCACACTCACCTCCATCTTTTGTACAGCTAATCGCAATTCGTTGATCGCGAGCGGCACTCTCTCCAATTCGCACGCCCGTTAACATGAGCAGCTTCTCGCCATGCTGTTGCCGAACCTGCTCTAGTTCCCGCTCCATATTCATTACCTTCAGCTTAGGGGTACACCAACGGAAGGTATTACTAGGAGGTGGTACACCCCGCCCCAGCATATACACGAAGTAGCGATAATCCAGTTCAGGCAGTACCACACGAGTATCAATCCCCCGCTTGCGGAGTGCCTCAATGATACTGAGTGCAGCAGCATGAAGAGGTGGCAACTCCTGTCGTGTATCGGCATAGAGAACGGTTAGACTTTCCGGCTTGGGAATGCGCCCTGTCTCAATTAAATGTGCTACCAGCGTTACAGTTGCCGACGAGTCTTTTCCGCCACTGAATGCCACTGCCCAGTGCTTGTACAATGCGCCATAGTGCGACAGAGACTCCGCAGATAGCTCAATACTCCTAGAGAGTGTCAAGCGATCCTCTTCAAATAAACTCGGTGTCCTCACAGTCTCTGTCCCCTATTGCCGTCATGTAATATCCCTTTCCCCAAGGTAGCTTGAATACTCGCTTCTAACGTAAAGGCTTTCACGCACACGCTGGGAGAATTACGATAACACTAAGTCAGTCAATCATCTACCTGTAGGATGGCAATGAAGTCCGTCAGCTCTTGATTTTAGGAGGCTAGAGTACATATTATTTAAACTTATTTGTTCGAGTCTATAAAAATCTCCGTAAATCAAAACTCTCTTGAGGAACTTCTTTTTTAAATCTCTCATCACTCAAAATTAACAAAAGTCGTTCGGAGTAATCTACCGCACCCCGCAACTCATCTCGCAAAATCTCAAGCCCCCCATTGGCATACTCTTCAAAAATGTGAATGCGCTTTTCCTCGGATTTTTCATCGAACAAAGAGAGGATTTTAGCATCCTTAGTATCTGCGATCGCTAATAATTTCAGCATTAGGTCGTAACCTCTGGACGCAAAAACCTCTAGGGCAATAGGGCCGGGTTCTTTTGTGGAGATAGAACCTAGAGGCGATCGCTTTTTTCGCTTTGCCCCCAATGCAGCAGCAAACACCATGACATCCGCATAGGTTGGGAAAGGCCCAGTTGTCTGGTCTGAGACAACTAAAGATTTTACTAAGTCGGCTTTATCTTTCGCAACCCTAATTCTGTTTGCACCCATCGTCCTACTACGTAGTTTTCCCCAATATTAACAGAGTGATTCTCGCCCTCTCCTGAAACTATCCTGATACTAATCTTTATAATCTCTCCAAGAAGAATTTACCTTAGCTAACGGTGAAATTGCCGTACACCTCAATCCTTCAGTTTACCTGTGGAGACTACGGGAAATCTACACAATTAACTTTCAATTTTTTCCGTAGATTTCCTGTTTTTATTACCCTGTTCCTGAAGGAACAATAGAGTTGTTGCGATATTAGATTTTAGCAATTTTCCGCCTAGACATTGTGAGGGGTCTCGGTGTTGATTTGTTGTGACGCAGCAACCCCAATGAAGATACCCTGAAGCAGAGAAAAACATGGGATACTACGATTTTAACGATCACTTCTGGTCACCGCGCGAGGTTTGCGCTCAAGCTCCACAGAAACAACCTCAAACGGAGCGTTTCGGATTCCTGAAACTGATGAGCCTGATTTTTGGTGCGTTTTTCCGTGCTAGTTAATGCAAGAAGGTCTTATTCCTTACCTAATTGAACCAAGAATTCCCGTGCGTTCACGCCGGGGAGTGTCAATGGCAATCCGTATAGCGATCGCATTTTAAATTCTCTGGCTACCTGCTCGCTCTAGCCCTCGATCCTTTCTAAGCTTTTTAGCAAAGCAGTTTGCAACGCTTGGGTTAGAGCAAGAGCCGTTTGCTTATCATTCTCCCGGCGGTATTCCTGCAAATACAAGGGAGGACTAATATGAATGACTATCCTGGCACAGAGATCGGCACCTGGGTTGTAGCGTATCGCAATAGGAACAATGGGAATGGTGACGTCCTGCGGCATCTTCGCTTCCGCTTGTAGAACCAAACGCGCTAAACCTGGCTTAATCGGGCGCAGCACTTGGTCGCGAACAATTCCCCCTTCCGGAAACATCACCAGCTTTCTACCAGCTTGCAGCGATTCAACAGCGCAGCGCAGGCTAGACACAGTGGGACGATTTAGGTCAACAGGAAAAGCACCCAGTCTGCGAATCAGCCAACCTTGAACTCCCTCAAACTGATTCGCATTGGTCATAAACCGTAGGGGTTCAGT
>DATNPC010001027.1:0-12324 GCA_036703375.1 Allocoleopsis sp. | reverse complement strand
TAGCGTAACCGTGGGAGTGTCAATTATGCCCTTGATTTCAGAATATAGCTGCTCAATGCCTAGATTCCAAGCTGCTAGACGTGATAGTTTTGATAAATCTCAAATTGTACGTCAGGGCTAACCTTGCATCTCCACTTACGGTTCAGCAACAGTGCCAAAGCGGGAAAAATTTTATTCAATCGCTTTGTCAATTAACTTCTACGGCACCCAGACAGATGTTCGGACTGTTTCCGCATAAAAAGTGGCTGCCGAACTGACAACGTTGAAAAGGTTTTTTAGGCGGAGAACTGAATGTAAATGGCGATCGATAGCTCGGTCGAAAAGGCGGTGGAAAGTTTTAAACGCGCTCAGCCTCTAGGGTCTTCTGCATCTCTCCCTAATACCGCTGTACCGCCTCTTCTCGTAACTACTTATCTTGAGATGACGGATTGGGCTCAATTTCGACCCGCGTATATTCATTACCTGGACGGAATTAAGGTCATGTGCATGGATACGCCAGATGTCGCATTTTATCGTTTCTTGTACACAGCGATCGGCAAGCCTTGGCGGTGGTACGATCGCCTTTCGCACTCAGATGCAGAACTTGAGGCACTTCTGACAGCACCAGGCACTAGCGTCCATGTTCTGTATGTAGAAGGCTCGCCAGCAGGGTACATTGAACTAGTGCAGCATCAGGACGGTTTATCCGGCCGTTACCACTCGACTGAAGTGGTTTACTTTGGTCTGAGACCAAGCTACATTGGTCGAGGCTTAGGTAAGCATCTACTCAGTCACGGGATTGCCTACGCCTGGAACAAAGGAAATCAACGCTTGTGGGCACATACTTGCAACTTAGATGGTCCTTACGCTCTGCAAAACTACATCAAACGCGGCTTTAAGGTGTATCGCGTGGACAAAGAACCCATGCCAGAACGATATCTTTAAGCGAACAAGCTGCCAACAGCGATCCGCTATCCCTTACCAGTGACGCGTCGGGTTAAACTAAATAATGTATAGAAATAATATATAGAAAAGCTTCAACTGAGGTTAGCAGCAATCTATTGCTAATTAACCAATTTAAGCTACCATTTGCACAAAGTTAAAAATTGGCTATCACTAGCCTATATCAGAGATAATAGACAGGTTTATCTGCTTCCTACTGGGAAGTAGATTGTAATAAGAAATACTCACACTGCGCGAGGATTAAGATTGGACGAGACATATCAAACGTATTTAAATCGAGTTGCACGGCTGACACTACCCGCAACTTATCTATCTCAGTTGCAGCACATTCAGGAGTCACCGAAGTTTAAGCTCAACCCCGATGGCACGAGAGAGGCAGTTCCCTTTCCTGGCTACTCGGTAGTAACGCCCCCCTGGGAGGAAGAACCCGAAAATTCAACCTTTTACAAAAATTTGCAAGACTTGCAAGAAAAGCTGTTGCAGCAATTGGACGCTGGGTTGATGGTGCCGGTACCTCCGGAGAGCTTTCATTTAACTCTAGCCGACTTGGTGTGGGACAGTGCTTACCGCACGTTAGAACATGACAATCCTGATTTTGAGGAGCAACTGCAAGAGCAGATTCGAGAGAGTTTTCAGAAGTATCAACATTCGTACTCTGGCGGAAGTCCGATTGGCTGGCAGCTATTAGGATTGATGGTGAGACCGCGTGCGATCGCAGTCTGTTTGGCTCCACATGACGAGAGTTCCTACAAGCGAATGTTGGAATTCCGCCGAGCGATCTATCAAAATCTGGGTTTGATCGGGTTAGGGATCGAACAGCAATACCACTTTACCGCTCACGTTACCTTAGGGTATTTTGGCGAGGTTTCACCGCAGCTCGATCGCGATCGCATCAGCAACACCCTTTCGGACTTAAACCAGCAAGCACTCGCTGAGGAAACCAGCACGTTTTGGATTCGCTGGGCTCAACTCCGCAAGTTTGACGACATGATGCGTTACTATCGCAAACCTGACTGGCCGGTTTTAGAGTTTTAATCTTGCAGCCCTTAGCAATCAGGGTTCTATCTACCAAACATTTCAGATATGCCTGATAAGGCGGACTACTGAGGAACCCGATCGCCTTTGGAAACTATAGCAGTCACCAAGGCGATTAGGACAAAGCAAAATACTGAAACCTTGACCACTCAATCTTTTCCCTTGGAGCCTTCTGCCTTCTGCCTTCTGCTATAACCGAGCTTTTGTCAAATCTGCTGGAAAGCACCACCAAGTCGCTGTAATTGATAGTTACAACATCATTGCAAGAAGTTAACTATGAGCTTGCCCATTCATCCCATAATGGAGCAGAGTTTTGCCGTTATCGATCGAGAAATCGGCGAACACCACTTTAGCCCTGCGGAGTATGCGATTGTCCGTCGGGTAATCCACAGTACAGCTGACTTTGACTTTGCCCAGCTGATTCGGTTTAGTCCAACTGCGATCGCTTCTGGCATCATGGCTCTTCAGCATCGATTACCGATTATCACCGATGTCGGTATGGTCAAACAGGGGGTTGCGGACATGGTGGCAAAAACCTTCGGGAACCAACTGATTGCCGCCGTAGAACAAGTATCCGTCGCTTTACCGGGAAAGACACGTACAGAAACCGGCTTCATTGAGTGTTTTCAGAAATTTCCCGGTGCGATTTTTGTCGTTGGCAATGCCCCGACTGCCCTCCTCGGCTTGTGTTCTCAGTTAGCAGTTGCCCCCGTGCAACCCCCATTAGTCATTGGCGCACCCGTTGGATTCATATCCGTCCTAGAGTCCAAAGCTGCCCTAGCGCAAACCCAGGTACCTCAAATTCGGATTGAGGGGCGAAAAGGGGGTTCCCCTGTTGCTGCTGCCATCCTTAATGCTTTAATTACCTTGGCGTGGGAGGAAAATAATGGTTAGTTTTTCGTTGTTGGTTTTTTGTTGTTCGTTAGACAGCCAACAACCAATAACTAACAACCAATAACTAACTATGACAGCAATACATGTTGTGGGAATTGGCTTGGATGGGGTAGCTGGACTGACAGCACCAGTACGGCAGATTGTAGAACGAGCTACGTTGTTGGTAGGAAGCGATCGCCATTTAAGCTATTTCCCAAATCAGTCCGCTTCGCATTGGGTACTGGGCGATTTTACTCAAACCATTGGAGAACTTCGCAATCGATTAGCAACGGGTGAGAGTAACAATTGCATTGTCGTTTTAGTCAGCGGCGATCCCTTATTTTTTGGCTTGGGACGCCTGTTGCTAGAGCAACTTCCCCCCGAGCAACTCACCTTTCATCCGCATGTAAGTTCGGTGGGGCTGGCGTTTAGTCGGATTAAAGTTCCTTGGCAAGATACCATAACAATCAGCGCCCATGGACGCTCGATGGAGCAGTTGATTCAAGCCCTACGGAACGGGGTGGAAAAGATTGCGGTACTGACAGATAGGACGAATACGCCAAATGCGATCGCTCACCTTCTCATTTCGCTAGAGTTATCCAACTATTATGACTTCTGGGTTTGTGAAAACCTAGGAGGTAGCGATGAGCGGGTTCAGCATTTAGCGGTAAATAGAGTATTAAACGAGACATTCGCTCCTCTGAATGTAGTGATATTACTCCGTCAATCCGAGCCAACTCACCAATCCTTGGATATTAAGTCTCTCCCTCTTTTCGGATTACCCGACGAGACATTTCTAAGCTTTAGCGATCGCCCTGGTTTGATGACGAAGCGCGAAGTACGGACTCTCATTTTAGGAGAACTGGCACTGCAACCCAATCAAACCGTTTGGGACATTGGTGCGGGAACGGGTTCCGTCTCGATTGAAATTGCCCGCTTATCTCCAACCTCTCAGGTTTATGCGATCGAGAAAACATCAATTGGTAGCACTCTCATCGAACAAAACTGCCAACGCCTGCACGTCAAAAATGTGACTTCGCTTCACGGTATAGCCCCTGAAAGTCTGCAAAACTTGCCAGCACCCGATCGCATTTTTATTGGCGGTAGTGGCGGTAACTTGCACGCCATTCTCGACACTTGTAATATCCGACTAGCTCCGAATGGAATCGTAGTGTTAGCGTTAGCAACATTAGAACATCTCAGCAAAACTCTCGACTGGCTCAACGAGCGCAATTGGGAGTATCGACTATTACAAGTCCAACTTTCGCGTTCCGTACCCGTCGCCGCGCTGACTCGGTTTACACCCCTTAATCCGGTTACGATTCTGACGGCAACCCGCTCAGTTCAAAAGTCGAGAGAATGAAAGCTCGATCCTGTCTCATGCAATAGTGGCTCGATTTCCTGGTAAGTCTGGGATAACCGCTCAGCCAACCAGTAATTGGTTGCTTGTTGGAAAGCGATCGTACTTGCCATTGCTCCAAGTAAAACTGCTGACCTGGGATCGGGCCTGCAATAGTGAAGGGAAGAGGACTTCGCAACGCTACAACGACAACAACAACGATCGCTCCAACCAAAGCATTGACCATGCCTTGAGCAAAGAAAGAGGCTAAACTGCCAGAGAATATGAGAGCTGCACAGGAGATACTGTAGATGAGCGTAACCAAGCCTACAATGAGTCCGGCTAGGAGATTTGGTAGAAGGGTTTGAGGCTTGAATTGGTGCATTGCTCTATACGATCGAAAGACTTAAAAATCTGCTCTTGCTCCTCATGCTTAGAGAAGTCAGGTATCTGAACCGTATCTACGGATTGGATATTAGACGTACAGTTAAGAAAAGATTTAAAGATGCGATCGCTATTTTAAATTTTGCTAAACTTTGAGTAATTTTTGCAATTAGTAAACTGTTACTCAATGTTGGTTCTAAATAAAGTTATCAAATCGCGATCGCTTTGACTAGTAAAGGCTGAACCTAAATAGTTGAGTATCCATAAATTTCATACACTAAGCGCATCCAGTCTCACATCAACCTCATCTGCCACATAGGATAGGCGCTGACCTCAAAAGCGCTGCTTACAGCAACCCTTGCGACGAACAATCTACAGGAGAATAGAGATGCTCGAAAGACTCAAGCTTGGGAGTAAGTTTACACTTTTGCTGACGTTAGTATTCTTAGGCGGCATCATCCTCAGTGGTGTTACCTTGTCCAGCGCTATGCAACGGAAAGCTGAAGAGGAGGTGACGAACACCGCTCAAATCCTCACTCAGACGATGAATTCCGTGAGGAACTATACGAGCAACAACATTAAACCGCTCCTCAAAGAGCGACTCCAAACCGAGCCGAAGTTTATTAGTGAAACGGTTCCCGCCTACTCGGCTCGACAAGTCTTCGAGGACTTTCGCTCTCACCCAGAATATAAAAGCTTTTTCTACAAAGAAGCAACCCTGAATCCGACCAATCTCAAGGATAAGGCAGACGAGTTTGAAACCAAGCTGGTAGAACAATTTCGTAGCGAACCGACTCGTAGCGAACTTTCTGGTTATCGAGACAGCAACGGAGAGAAGTTATTTTATATTGCTCGACCGTTGGCTGTGAAGCAGGCGAGTTGCCTAGAGTGTCACAGTACTCCAGAAGCAGCACCTAAAAGCCAACTTGCCACATTCGGCGATCGAAACGGCTATGGCTGGAAACTCAATGAAATCGTCGCTGCTCAAACCGTTTACGTTCCAGCGGGAGAGGTTTTCGCTCGCGGACACAAATATTTGGCGTTAGCCATGAGCATTTTTGTCGCAATTTTTGCGGCAGTGGTGCTACTCATTAATTGGTTGCTGAAGCGAACGGTCATCAATCCTATCAAACAACTGACTACGATCGCGCATCGAGTGAGTACCGGAACCCTCAGTTCCGAGCAAGTTGCAGAATTTGATTCCTCCCGCATTTCTAAGGTAGCTCGGCGGGCTGATGAACCAGGGCAACTCGCCCGTGCCTTCCAGCACATGGCCCATGAAGTCGCCGCCCGCGAACAAAACCTCAGCGAGGCCGTCGAACAGCGCACGGCCCAACTGGCTGAAACGATGAAAGAAGCGCAACGAGCCAAGGCGGAAGCGGAGGATGCCAACAGCGCCAAAAGTCAATTTCTTGCCAATATGAGCCACGAACTCCGCACCCCGCTCAACGCCATTATTGGCTACAGCGAGATGCTCAAGGAAGAAATGGAAGAGCTGGGTACACCCGAACTCGTCCCGGATATCCAAAAGATCCACGGGGCGGGCAATCACCTGTTAGGGCTAATCAACAGCATTCTCGACCTCTCAAAAATCGAAGCGGGCAAGATGGAACTGTTCCTGGAAACGTTTGAAATTGCCCCAATGCTTGAAGAAGTGAGTGCTACTCTTCAACCCCTAATTGCCAAGAACAACAACACGCTAGTCGTCAACTGTCCGAGCGACATCGGCTTTATGCGTGCCGACATTACCAAAGTGCGCCAGAGCCTATTCAATCTGCTGAGTAATGCCAGCAAATTCACCGAGCGAGGAACGATTACGCTCTCTGTCGAAAAGGGAGGGGGAGACGGGAACGTGGGGAATGGAGAGCAACTGTCTGCATCATCTCCCTACATCCTCTTCAACGTGGCTGATTCGGGCATTGGCATGACGCCAGAACAGCAGGCAAAACTATTTCAGGCGTTTAGCCAAGCGGATGCTTCCACGACGCGCAAGTATGGCGGCACTGGTTTGGGGTTAATCATTACCAAAAAATTCTGCCAGATGATGGGAGGAGACATCCGCGTTGAGAGCGAAGCAGGTAAGGGAACGACCTTCACAATCTGGTTGCCCCAACAGGTGCAAGATCGATCGCAATCCCTACCAGAACTCGACACGGGAACGCGGGAGCGCGAGGCTACCCAAGCTGTGCCAACATCGTCTTCATTAGGCACTGTCCTAGCGATTGATGACGATCCCGCTGTGCGAGACCTGATGCAGCGTTTTCTCGGTCGGGAAGGATTCAACGTCATCACCGCTGACGGAGGTGCCGAAGGACTGCGCCTTGCCAAGGAACTGTTACCTGATGCGATCGTACTTGATGTGATGATGCCGAGTACGGATGGCTGGTCCGTGTTGAGTAGCCTCAAGACTGACCCCGAACTCGCCACAATTCCAGTGGTCATGGTGACGATAGTGGATGACAAAAATCTGGGTTATGCCCTGGGTGCATCCGACTATCTCCTGAAGCCTATCGACTACGGCCACCTGACCGCGCTGTTGCAAAAATACCGACTCGATGCCACCAGCAATTCGATCATGGTGGTAGAAGACAATGCCGAAAATCGCGAGATGATCGGTCGTCAGTTAACCAAAGCCGGATGGCAGGTCATAGAAGCCGAAAACGGACGCAGAGCTCTGGATGCTTTGCAAAACGAGCAGCCATCAGTCATCTTGCTAGATTTGATGATGCCAGAAATGGACGGATTTGAGTTTATCGACGAACTCCGTCAGCGTCCCGAGTGGCGACCGATTCCTGTAATCGTACTCACCGCCAAAGACCTCACCCAAGAAGACAAAGACCGCCTAGATGGGCAGATTCAACGCATTTACCAAAAGGGTGCTTACAACCGTCAAGCCCTCCTGAGCGAAATCCGCACTTTGGTAGATGTTCGCAATCACGAGAAGGCGAATAAAGGTTTGAAAGAGTGAGCAGTTATCAGTGAGCAGTGAGCAGTGACCAGTGAGCAGTGACCAGTGGCCAGTGAGCAGTGTTCGCTGATGTTGAGAGCATGAGTGTTGAGTTTAATTAACTTGCCGAAATGGAAGGCGTGAGTGTTGAATTTACTTACTTAAAGAAAATGCCGAAAGTGCGATCGGGAGACAACCACGAAGACAATAGCGATATGCTATCTCGTCACTTGCAACACGCCCTGCTGTCCCATCTGCGTCACGAACTGTGTACGCCTATCAATGCGATTATTGGCTACAGCGAAATCCTTTTGGATGAACTTCAATTTCAGCCGAATTCCCCGTTCATCCACGACCTCCAGAAGATTCATAACTGTGGCAATCAACTGCTAAGGTTAACCCACGCGAACCTTAACCCAGATCGCTTAGAAGCCAATCAGCTCGATCGCAATCTCGATCGCTTTGGCTCTACCCTCCGCCTCGAACTGCTCACACCCCTGAGTACAGTGATCGGCTACTGCGAGATGCTATTAGAGGAAGCAGGTAATGAACTGATTCCTGACTTAAACAGAATCCATACGGCGGCCAAGCGCTTGCTGAGTATGGTCAACGACATTGTGAATCTAGCCGCTCAGCAGTTACAAACGCTGGAAGCGAACGAGTTCGACTCACCCGAACTTCAGTTTTCTAGCCCCGCGATCGAAACACTGGTACAAAGTGCTGCGACCACTATTAGTGCTCTTGATGAAACTGACTATTGGGAGTCGGTGGAAGGAGGTACGATTCTGGTCGTTGATGACAACGAAACGAATTGCGATTTACTCTCTAGGCAGCTAGAACGACAGGGGTATACGGTAACCACAGTTACGAGCGGGCAGCAAGCCTTGAGCCAAGTGGCAGTACAAGCCTATGACCTCATCTTATTGGACATTATTATGCCAGGAATGAGCGGGTTGGACGTGCTGCATCAGCTCAAGAACCACTCTCAGTGGCGATCGATCCCGGTAATTATGATTTCAGCTTTAGATGAAGTTGACACAATTGTCAAATGCATTGAACTGGGCGCAGACGATTACCTCTACAAACCCTTCGATCCCATGCTGCTGAAGGCTAGGATTGTGGCTCATCAGGAAAAAAAGCGACTGCGAGAGCAGGAAACCTTCTACCTACAACAAATCGAGCGTCTCACTACCGCTGCCGCTGAGGTAGAAGCGAAGACCTTCGATCCTGAAAGCTTAGCCGACTTAGTCGATCGCTCCGACAAACTCGGTCAGCTAGCACGAGTATTCCAGCGCATGGCTAATAGCGTGCAGGCTCGCGAACAACGCCTAACTCAACAAGTGCAAATGCTCCAGGCGGCTGTTGAGGACGACCCAAAGAAGTACCGGGTAAACCAGTTTGTCGAGGACGACTATTATCGACAACCTCTGAGGCGAACCACAGTTGCACCCGAGCCGGAGATTGAGCAGTGATCTTTCAGTGTTCAGTGACCAGTGACCAGTGACCGGAGTTATCGGTTTGCTGCCCTTACCTATGTAACCCAAGCGTAAATCTTAGTAACTGCTCACTGGTCACTGCTCACTGGTCACTGATAACTGTTCACTGATAACTGTTCACTGCCTTCTGCCCTCTGCCTTTTGCTATACCCTGAGTGTTAGGCACTTCACTCCCCACCCCTTACTGCCACAGGATGCGATCGATGCCAAAAATACTATTGGTTGAGGATAACGAAGACAATCGCGATATGCTGTCTCGCCGTCTGCAACGCCGAGGGTATCAGGTGATTTTCGCGGTCAATGGTGCTGAGGGCGTGTCTAAAGCTCTCTCAGAGCAGCCAGACTTAGTATTGATGGACTTGAACTTACCTGTTCTAGATGGCTGGGAAGCAACCCAACAAATCAAGGCAAATCCTCAAACTCAGACTATCCCGGTGATTGCGTTAACGGCCGATGCGATGCCGGGAGACAGAGAAAAAGCCCTCGCCGCAGGCTGTGATGACTATGACACGAAACCCATCGACTTACCTCGGTTACTGGAGAAAATCGAGCAGCGTTTAGCAACACGTCCCTCCCAACAGCCAGAGGTGCCTAGCCTGCCGCAAGATAGCCGCCTACAGCGAGCGTTACTCTCCCACCTACGGCACGAACTGTGTACGCCGATGAATGCGATCGTCGGCTATAGTGAAATGCTGCTGGATGAACTCAAATCTCAGCCCAATTCAGAAGTAGCCCAAGACCTTGAAAAGATTCACACCTGTGGCAATCAACTGCTGGCACTCGTTAATGCGATCCTAGACCCCGCTCGGCTCGACATGAGCCACCCCGATCGCAATTTGGACAGCTTCAGCTCCTCTCTTCGTCTAGAACTGCTCACACCCCTCAGTACTGCGATCGGTTACTGCGAGATGCTCTTGGAGGAAGCGCCTGCCGAACTTCTCCCCGACTTAGAACGAATTCATACCGCCGCTCAGCGCTTGCTGAGTATGGTCAACGACATTGTTAACCTAGCCGAACAGCAATTAAAGCTGATTGATGCTCAGCAACTGGCTACAGCCGATTTGCTCCTCTCCAGCCCCGCAGCAACCGCTGCCATGCAAAGTGTCGCCAGCACGATTCGTTCTCTAGGAGCAACTCCCGCTTGGGAGCAGATTGCCCAAGGTGGCAATCTCCTAGTAATAGATGATAACGAAACCAACTGCGATTTACTCTCCCGGCAGTTAGAACGGCAGGGATATACGGTCACAACAGCAACCAACGGTCAGCAAGGCTTTAACCTGCTGGCGACCAATACTTACGACCTCATCTTGCTCGACATAGTCATGCCTCAAATGAGTGGATTTGAGGTACTCCATCAGCTCAAGAGTCACCAGCAGTGGCAGCAGATTCCGGTCATTATGATTTCATCGCTTGATGAGATTGATAGCGTTGTCCGGTGTATGGAAATGGGAGCAGAAGACTACTTATCTAAACCCTTCAAACCCGTACTCCTTCGCGCCAAAATTGCCGCCTGTTTGGAAAAAAAGCGACTGCGAGAGCAGCAAGTATTACTGCTCGCTCAACAACTCATTGCCGAAGCGACTCCCATTCCCGTGCTGATTTCACGGCTAGAAGACGGAGCGATCATCTATGCCAATACGACGGCTGGTTCTACCTTTGGTCTGCCGGTGAAGGACTTGCTCGATCGCCACCTCCAAGACTTTTACTTTAATCCAACCGAGCATCAGGCACTCGTAGAAGTCTTATCTAGAGAGGAATCGATTCAACATCGAGAACTACAGTGCAAGCGGGCAGACGGAACCCCGTTTTGGGTGACGGCATCGCTGCAACCGCTAACGTTTAACCAGGAAGCGACCGTTCTGAGTGCGTTGTGCGATATTACAGACCGCAAACAAGCGGAGGAGGCTCTTCGTCTGAGTCAAGCCAAGTATCGCAGTATCTTTGAGAATGCCTTGGAAGGGATATACCAGTCAACCCCGGATGGTCGCTTTATCAGCGTTAATCCAGCCATGGCAAGAATTCATGGGTATGAATCTCCGGCTGCCATGATGGAGGCGGTGACAGAAATTGATAATCAAGTCTACGTTGACCCAAGCCGTCGAGACGAGTTTATATGCCTGCTGGAAGAACAAGATGAGGTCAGTGGCATCGAATATCAAGCTTATCGGCAAGATGGCGATATTGTCTGGCTCTCTGAGAGTGCGCGTGCGGTGCGAGATGCGAACGGGCAATTGCTTTACTACGAAGGCATCTTGCAAGATGTCACCCAACGGAAGTTGGAGGAAGCCGCCCTCAAGCGTCAGCTAGAGGAGTTGCAAATTGAGATCGACCAGCATCAACGTGCCCAACAGGTAGCTGAGATTGTCCAGACTGAGTATTTCCAACAGTTGCAGCTAGAAGTCGAAAACTTAAAGTTCGAGGATGACGACGAGCTAGTGGACGAGACAGTCATCGAGACAGTCATCGAGACAGTTATCGCACCTATCGAACCCGCGAGAACGGTGCCAAGAGTCCTATTGGTAGAAGACAACGAACTGAATCGGGATATGCTGTCTCGCCGCCTCAAACGTTCCGGGTACGAAGTGGTAATTGCAGTTGATGGTGCAGAGGGAGTGTCAAAGACAGTGACAGAAAAACCCGATCTCGTGTTGATGGATATGAGCCTGCCTGTCATGGATGGCTGGGAAGCGACGCAGCAGCTGAAGACAAATCCTGAAACTCAGAATATTCCCGTAATTGCACTAACAGCTCATGCGATGGCAGGCGATCGCGAACGAGCCCTGAGTGCAGGCTGTGACGAATATGATACCAAACCCATCGACTTATCCCGCTTATTGGGCAAGATCGAAACTCTGTTGAACAGAGCTAGATAGATCGATCTGAGATAATGAATCTGGAAGCGACACGGTAGCAAGCGATCGCACAATCGTCTCAATTACCTCTTCTGCGGATTAACTAGACCTCTTACAAAAGCCAATTTTCGCCCCCCTAGCCCCCCAAATTTGGGGGGAACCGGAAATCAAAGTCCCCCAGAATTGGGGGATTTAGGGGGCATTCCAGGATTTATGCAAGAAGTCTACTGTCCAAGTCGTATTTAGTCCACAAAGCGTGGACTTGAGCTGTTAGCCCGGAGTTTTAACTCTGGGCGAGTGAGAGCCGCTTACCCTTTATAGAACCCATTTGAGATCTTTATAGAGTTTGAAGTAAGGTAGTGATAACAGTCCAATCAAGCTAGCATGCCCTATTCCAGCAGCCTGAGTGATCAAGAGTGGGAAATCCTCGAACCCCTGTTACTTGAGTTCTTGCCG
>DATNPC010001026.1:0-9213 GCA_036703375.1 Allocoleopsis sp. | reverse complement strand
GGTTCTCGATTGCCTAGAACACATCGTAGGGGCGATTCATGAATCGCCCCTACAAACTCCAGGATGAAAGGAGACTTTCTTTCACAGGTCTATTGAGGAGTGCGATCGCTAAATTAAGCGGAACTCCTTAAGTGCGGGTAGGAAGTTTTTGTTTTCGTGGCTGGGACGGCTGAGTTTAATGAGGGCGAAGCGCTGTTGGGGAGTTAGGGTTGCCCATTGTTGAGTGGTTAAGGATACTCCAAAGTCCTGGGCTTTCTCTTGAACATCTGGTGGAATGGTTGTGGCATCCAGCCAAGCGGGATGGGCATCAATGGGGAGTTCGGAGGCTGGCGTGCCGGTGAGATCGCAAATTAATTGTTGCAAGTCGTGCCGATAGCTGGCGATTTCTTCTGGTGTGGTGCAAGGTTTTTCGACAAGAGACTCGCGCTCTGGCTGAGTAAACTGGTGCCAATGCTGCAATTTGAGTTTGACACCACAGGTATCTAATTTCATTCGCACTTGCATAGGGATGCAGCGCAGAGAGTCTACAAATTCGGCTTCAAACTGGAAAAAATGAGACATGAAGTCAAACGGTTTATTGGTCTTGTTTATTATGGGTAGTATTGCGAATAATCAGGTAACTAATTGATAAGGTCAGAATCGCGATCGCTAATCCAATAATTTCAGTCCCTGAAGTTTTTTCAAAGTCAAGAATAATAATTTTACGAGCGACGGCAATGAGAGAGGTGACAATGACTAATTCCACTAAAACAGTATCTTTTCGGAGATAAGCTGTAATATTTTCTAAAAGTTCTAGGGCAATTAAAATATTCAGAAATAGTCCGAAAACTTTGAATAGGGTTTGGTTCAGGAAACCGAAAGGGGAGGACAATAGTTCTCGAATCAGAAGGATAATCAGGTCGCCAACAGCAACTAGGATGACTGCCATCATCACCACTGACAAGACTTTGGCAACAAAGCCCTCGACTTGCTCTATCCCCTCGATAAAACTCTTGTTGCTACAAGAATCTCGAAATAGACGGACTATTTTTTTTAACTGCCGCATTATTTTGTAGTGGAAGACAGCTACTAGGAAGATAGTAGCATTGAAATAGCAGCCACTAAGACGATTAGCTGACCGCTGATAGCTGACTGCTGATAGCGATATGAAACGATGGGAGATAGCGTTTGCTATGTAGAATTCTCAAACTTGGCTAGTTCACACGACAACAGGCGGCGAGAATGCATCGGGTGACGTGGCATGGCGTTTCTCGTTCTTGGCAACCGATTCAGACGATAGAGGAACTAGCTGTACGGCACAGGCTTTGAGTTCGGGTTGCAAGGAGTCGGGGCAGGATTCTGGATGGGTGAGGGTGTTGGCTTCGGCATTGTCTGCCCAGAGTGCGCCCCAGTGCATGGGGACAAAGACAGTACCGGGCGCGATCGCTTTTGTTACTTTAGCCGGAAAGCGACTCGTACCGCGACGCGATCGGACTTCCACCCAGCTTTCTTCCTCAATTCCTAACTTTGCCGCATCGCGGGGATGAATTTCAATGAAGGGATTGGGGTGCATCTGCCGAATTTTAGGGATGCGGCCGGTGCGGGTTTGAGTGTGCCAATGTCCGTAAAGACGCCCTGTGGTTAAGACGAAAGGATAACTTGGATCGGGGGGTTCTGCTAGTCCTCGCGAGTGATAAGCGCCAAATCGGGCGCGTCCGTCAGGCGTGTTAAAGCTTAAATTCCCGTAGAGTCGAGCAGGTTCATCCGGTTTCAAGTCGCCAGAATCTCGACACGGCCATTGCATCGGCCCATCGTGGCGCAGTCGCTCATGGCTCAATCCCGTCACATCGCAGGGGCGTCCTCGCGTTAACTGGACAAATTCGGCGTAGACTTCAGCGGAGTTATTGAAGGCAAACTTATCGGCAAAACCCAAACGGCGGCCGACTTCGGCAAAGATTTCCCAGTCGGCGCGAGCTTCACCCCGAGGTTCGCGGAATGCCGGACACAGTGTTACTCGGCGTTCGGAATTGGTCATGGTTCCCGTCTTCTCGCCCCATTGAGCGGCGGGTAGCACCACATGGGCGTAGGCCGCAGTTTCTGTGGGATAGTACGCATCTTGATAAACGGTGAAGGGTGATTTCAAGAGTGCGGCTTTCGTGCGTTCTAGGTCGGGCATGCTCACGGCGGGGTTAGTCGCCGCAATCCAAACAAACCCAACGTCTCCCGTCTCTAGTCCTGTAATCATATCCCAAGCCGTGCGACCGGGTTGAGCGGCAATTTGCCCCGCTGGCAGTCCCCACAACTGTTCGACTTCGGCACGGTGTTGGGGATTTTTCACTAAACGATAGCCCGGTAGGATGTGGCATAAACCCCCGGCTTCCCTGCCGCCCATAGCATTGGGCTGTCCGGTTAGGGAAAAGGGGCCCGCGCCCGGTTTGCCAATTTGCCCGGTCATTAGGTGCAGATTGATGATGGTGCGTACCTTCGCCGTCCCTTCGCTGGACTGATTCACCCCCATCGACCACATGGATAATACTCGGTTGGACTCGCCCCACCACCGGGCTGCGGTTTCTAAATCGTTGACGGTAATGCCGCAACGCTCGGCGACAATTTGGGGTGAATAGTGGCGAATGACTTGGGCATAGTCGGGGAATCCCGTCGTACACTCATCAATAAACAAGGAATCGATTTTGCCCCACTGCATGAGGAGGTGGGCAATGCCATTGAGTAAATCGATATCCGTACCCGGTCGAATCGCGAGATGTAAGTCAGCATCTTCTGCCGTTGTGGTCTGGCGCGGATCTACCACAATCATTTTGACGTTTTTGTTTCTCTTATGGTGTTTCCGCAGGCGGTTGTAGATAATCGGGTGACATTCTGCGGTGTTGGTGCCGATTAAGAAGGCGCAGTCTGTCTCGTCTAGGTCATCGTAGCAACAGGGAGGGCCGTCAGAACCAAAGCTTTGAATGTAACCCGAAACAGCGGAGGACATGCACAGGCGGGAGTTGGCATCGAAGTTATTCGTGCCGAGACACCCTTTCATCAATTTTTGGGCGATGTAGTAATCCTCGGTTTGAAACTGGCCGGAACCATACATGCAGATAGCGTCTGGCCCTTGGGTCAAGCGGACGGTTTGCAGGCGATTGGCGATCGCATCTAGGGCCTCATCCCAACTGACGCGCCGGAATTCGTCGTGGAGGGAATCCCGCATCATCGGATAATGGAGTCGGCTTTTGTCGATCGCTTCGGCAATTGTCGCGCCTTTGACGCACACCAAACCCTGGCTGGAAGGGTGGGTGCGATCTCCTTTTACTTTCCAAATCGGAGTTCCTTGACCGTCGCGATGGGTCGGTTTTCCAGCTTGCGCCGGGGGTGACACTTCCAAGCCACAGCCAACGCCACAGTAAGGACAAAGTGTTTTTGTTGAGTCTGTCATTTGTAGTTCACCCATAAACTCGTGATTACTACAGAGTTAGTGGTTTATGGTTAGTGGTTCGGTGTTCATCGCTACTAACCCCTAACCACTAACCAACAATCCCTTAGCGTCTGCCCAGTTCATCCACAAATAGAGGAACGGTTTCCACATCCTGTTCGGGTAGTTCAACTTCATCATGTGCGGCAAAGGAGTTTTTCGGTTCCTTGAGGAAGAAGGCACACAGGAAAGAACAGATGAGGGCAGCAACTCCCATCGTGGCGAACAAGGTTGGTGCATCCGTTAAGCTGAAAATGGTGAGAAAAATCACACCGCCAAAATTTCCGTAAGCGCCGACATTGCCAGAAATCTGCCCGGTAATTTCCTTCTTAATCAGAGGTACGATTCCGTAGGTCGAACCGCAACCCGCTTGGGCGAAGTAGGCGGAAAGCATGGTAATTGCGATCGCGAACGGTAACGGCCAAGTGCTATGAATGCCGTGTGCTAGCAGATAGCCAACACCCACCCCAGCGGCAATAATCGTCATCGTCCACTTGCGGCTACCCAATCGATCTGAAATGAACCCACCGCTAGGACGAGAGATGAGGTTCATGAACGGATAGCTAGCGGCAATCATGCCTGCCATGACATGAGACAGAGAAAACGTGTGCTCAAAAAACGCAGGCAGCATGGAAACGACGGCTAACTCAGAACCAAAGGTGACGACATAACAAAACTCTAAAATAGCAACCTGGCGGAATTGATAGCGTTCGCTAGGCGAATACGTCTTAATCCCTGTAATAACTTCTCGATTAACCTGCCACGCTTTATAGGTTTGGAACGCATACAACAGTGCCAATAGACCCCAAATTACATACATTTGGCTGGTGTTGAGAAAGTGCAGCTTCGGCTGCGCTAAACGCCAAGCCAACAAGCCTAAAGCGAAAATCAAACCGAAATTAGACAGACACATCGCCCAAAAACTTTTGGCACTCGTCACCTCCATCGCTCCACTACGCTTGGGGCGGCGATAGGCTTTGCCTGCGGGTGTATCTTGGGCTTTGAGCAAGTAAATAAAGCCATAGGCGGCGGTAACGATACCCGTCAACATGATGGCGAAGCGCCAATTGGTGTGGCCCCCAGCGATGAATGCTGTCCCTAACGCGATCGATGGCAGTGCAAACTCCGCACCAAATGCGCCAAAGTTCCCCCAACCTCCATAGATGCCTTCGGCAATTCCAATCTCTTTGGGAGGGAACCATTCCGCCACCATGCGGATACCGACAACGAATCCAGCCCCGACAATTCCCATCAAGAGGCGACTCAAGACTAATTGAGTAAAGTCTTGAGACATCGCCGTGGCCAGACAAGGTACGGCAGCAAACATGAGCAGGGCGGAGAATGTCACTCGCGGTCCAAACCGATCCAGCAGCATGCCAATGATGATTCGCGCTGGAATCGTCAGAGCAAGATTACAAATCAGCAAGCTCTTGATTTGATCGGGCGTTAGGTGCAGATCTTTTTGAATCGTTGTGGCAAAAGGCGCAAAGTTAAACCAACAGACAAAGGTGAGAAAAAATGCAAACCATGTGAGATGCAAGATACGGTAGCGACCGCGAAATGACCATAATTCTTGAAGCATAAGACAGTTTCCTCCCAGTTAAACTGGAATAACGGCATCAGGAGTGGTAGGTAAGCAAAGAACTGACCAGTACCGGGTTTTCAAGGTAGGATGACGCGATTGATTTCGACTTGGCATCTTTCAAATTCGTTTTCGCTCTCCTTCATCGTTGCTATGTCTAGAAGGGATTTAACCGTTCGTCAACCTGATGTGGGAGTTATGGCACTAAGTGCGGCTGAATTACTCTTGGTCAGGCAACGCAAAAACACTTAATTTTTTGAAGAATGCTTGTCTTGTTAGGCTAGTCAGCTTCATGAATTGATTTCGTGCTATCTGATACAAATGGTTGGTTTTACCTGTGGAAATCTATCTTTTGAGCGACTAAGCCTCTGCCTCAAGTAGAGAAATTCAATTTGTCATTTGAAGGATTGACCAAGACAAAATTGCCACCTTACCTAGCTGAAGTACATCGAATGCGATTGGATTGCCTGCTTTGTCTCAAATCGGAGTTGAGTTAGACCTGGCAGATCGCTTTGTTTCCTTAGTCAGAGTATGAGGATTAAGGGCTTGGGTTCGTATATTTGACTACAAAAAAACTAAAGTTATTAACTTAGCGCATTAGAGCTATGCAGTTTATACATGAAATTTTCTACTCCTAGAAATCAGCCTCAGTTCAAAGCGAGGAAAAGGCTATAACTAATAAGCTTTTACAAACTTTCTGATAAGGAATAGTTTTAGTCGAGAGGTACTTGAGTTACAGCAATTTGCCTGTGATAAATACATCTGTACAAGGGCGCACAGCCGTGCGCCCCTACCAGCCGCACTTTACCAAGTAGAAGACTGCCATAAAGCTTTGCAAAAAATTTCAGGGGACGAAGCTTTCCGTCCCCTGTTATGCAGAAGAATCTTCACTTGAAGTGAAGCTCACAAACACAGTTTTTAGTTTTGCCTCTTAGAGATGAGATAACTCGGATCTTGCACCAGCCTTAACTGTTACCCACACTCCCGCCCTGAACTAAAGTACCCTTCGGGAACGCTGCGCGAACGGGCTAATAGCTAAAGTCAGCTAAAGCTGACTCAGTAAGGGTTTGAGTCCGTTTCAACGGACTTAAGCTTTGAGCCGGAACTTTAGTTCACGGCGAGGTGCAAGATGTGAGTTGAGCGATCATCGTGCAACGGGTTCCGATTTTGAGCCGTATTGGCAGCCGCCCCCACCGGGTGGCTAACGAACGATCGCCCAATTCTTCCATTTTGAAGAATATCGGACGAATCTCCGGACAGAAGTGCTAGCGGGTATTACTAGGGAAGAGGGAAAATTCAAAGCCTCTCTCCTTGTAGGAGAGAGGTTTGGAGAGTCTAGACCGTAGGTCAACCCAGGAGTAAAATTCAGGGCATGGACATTAAAGTCATGAGCTTCAATCTGCGCTATGACAAGCCTGACCCTGGTGACAATGCCTGGACTAAACGGAAAGAGGCAGTAGCAGCGGTAATTAACCACTACGCCCCTGATATCATTGGTACCCAGGAAGGACAGGCCCATCAGTTGCTTGACTTGCATCGGTTATTACCGGATTACCAAAGTATCGGTAAGGATCGCAGTGGCACTGGGATGGGCGAGCATTGCGCCATCTTCTACCGAACCGAGCGCCTATCGTGCCTAGCTCACCATGATTTTTCCCTGAGCGATACCCCAAACATTCCAGGTAGTATTAGCCCCAGTTGGGGTAATCCCCTACCGCGTATAGTGAGTTGGGGTGTCTTTGCTGTTGCGGGTGAGGAAAAAACAATTACAGTTTTTAATACTCATCTGGACTACAACAGCGAAAAGGCGCGAGAACTCAGTGCAGTGCTAATTCGCGATCGCATAACTCACCTCAATCTCGCTGAGTCATACCTCTTCCTCACGGGTGACTTTAATGCTTCTGCTGACGAACTGCCCCGCAAGACGCTCCAACATCCCTTATCGAATGGTATTAGTCTTCTAGATGCTCTGACTGGTGTTGCATTAGAGCATCAACTGAGCTTCCACGATTTTACGGGTCAGGCATTCGTTGCGATCGATACGATTTACTATGACAGCCGAGTTCATCTGCGAGCAGCCAAGCTTGATACAGAACAATGGCAGGGAATTTGGCCGTCAGACCACTTTCCGGTAATTGCAGAATTGGAATGCGATCGCTAACAGTCGTGTCAACCCACATCAAGCAGCAGGAACTCGATAAACAATTACCTTAGCTTTCCAATCTTCCTCAACGAACACCAGATATTCTCCATTGGAGCGCTGGAAAGCTCGCAACCCATAGGGGATATCAACCCATCCTGATTGCCCATCAACCTCTTCGCCAGGAGTCATCTGCATGACCTCCTCACCTGTGCTAGCATCCCAGGCTGTAACAAAAACAGGATTCTGCATCGTGACCGCAAAAATGCGATTCCCTGCCACATCCATGGCTTTCGTATAAAGGTTGGCATTGATGTCATAGGGAACGGGGATTTGGTAGCGCAGAAATTTGGATTTGCTCCAGTTATCGTACCGGGCAATAATTGAACCTACTGTTCCATACTCCTGACCAATCCTAGGTCGCTCATTGGTGTATCCAGCCAGATACATCGTATCAGTACTGGAAAAGTACTTGATGCGACACAACTGGGTAAATAGTGAAGGCGCGGGTTCTACACTAATTGCATGTTTTGAGTAGATAGGGGCACCTAAATCATCAAAGCCTTGGAAGTGGTAGCACTTAATCCGATTAGTGTGCTCCGATGCCTTCCATACGTCTCCCCGTTCATCAATTTCCCAACCCCAGTTGACAGGATCGGGTTCTCCTATCTGTTCGTAATCGGACGCGTGGAAAATCCCACTCCCCTTCGGATCGCGCCATATATACTCACCCTGAAAAGTGAGATTCTGCGGAAAGTTAGCGCCTTCTTCCCTATAACTGCCAAAGATTCCACAGGGTATAAAGATTTCTGACTGTTTTTCCTGTCTATACAGGTAAACAATCCTAGCAAACATATCTGTAACAAATAAAAACAGCTTGCCCCGAATCCGTCTCACAAATACAGTGGTGGTTGCAGGGTTAGCACCCAACCTGGGATCTTGAGGATATCGAAACGGGTCAATTGTGAAGCCCTTGTACGTCCACTGCTGACCTGGAGGTTTGCTCCAATCCATGACAAAATGCTCGTGTTTAGTGTAAACATCGGTGCCATCAGATTGTGGGTCAACGTCCGCGCAATCCATAAACTCTAGTCCAAATAGCTGCCACTCTAAGCGTTGAAGGTTGGCACTAAATTTGGAGAGACTACATCCTGTTGCCGCATCGTTGAACCCATTTTGAGCTACGTAGAGGTTTCCAGCTCGATCGGCCCCTACTCCCGATAATCCAGCGAAGCGAAAAGCTCCTACTTCTCCCCGACGATAATGTTGCTTGCTAGTAAACACCCCTCCTTGTTCTCCCAACGTTCCTATCAATACAGGAACAGAAGGTGTCGTGTCGTAAATTAGCACTTGCTGTCGTCTGCCATTGTCAGCAACTAACAACTGACCATTTGGCAGAAAAGCGATCGCGCTTGGGTCTTCTAGGCGCTCAATCGTGTTGACCAACCCAGCAGGAGTAATGCACCCAATACGGGGAGGACTGTCCTTTTGAATCGCCCAAACCTTGTTATCAATCGGGTTTAGAGCAAGGCGATGAGCATGGGGACAGGGATAGTGCCCTACCTCCTGACCTGATTCGGTAGAAAAGCCCCGGATTGCAGCAGTAGAGGGATCGCTCACCCATAGATACGTGTCTGTCGCGCACAATCCCATCACAGGTGATGTCGTTGAGATAGAGAGTACTGGACTATTGGGAAATGGTACTGGATTTCCTTGCAAGTCGTAGCGACAGACTCCGTACAACATCTGACCTGCTTCGCCCTGTTGCTCTTCCATCCCTACGAATAAGTACTGCTGATTGGCGCTAACCGCCTGACCTCCATGTCTTCCTGCGATATGCAAGTCGGCGACTAATCCCAAGACATCCCCGTCCTTATAGATTCCGACCTCTCGCCCTGCTTCATCCCACAAACAATTTGTGTAGCATGTGCCATCAGGAGCGACATAGAGGCTACTGATTTGTAGTTGTACCCACTTTTCCCCTCCACCAAAGGAGTTTCCAATCCAAGTTGTACGGTATTTAGAAGAATCAGACATCTT
>DATNPC010001025.1:0-4834 GCA_036703375.1 Allocoleopsis sp. | reverse complement strand
TGAACTTAAGGAACAATAGAGTATAGGTTCCCCAGTCGTCTTATGGTTCATGAGCTATTGCCTCAACCCCAATTGTCCGAGCGCAGACAGCAACCCAATGGATGCCGAAGTTTGCCACAGTTGCGGCTCAACGCTGCTACTTGTGAGTCGTTATCGCGCGCTCAAACTCATCGGACAAGGCGGTTTTGGCAGAACTTTCTTAGCTGTCGATGAAAGCGAACCCTCCAAACCTCGTTGCGTCATCAAGCAGTTTTTGCCGCAAACCCAAGACCCGAACAACGCTCGCAAAGCCGCAGAACTGTTTGAACAAGAAGCGGTACGACTGGAAACCTTGGGCAAACATCCTCAAATTCCCCAATTTCTCGCACATTTCGAGCAGGATAACCGCCAGTACTTAGTGCAGGAGTTTATCGACGGCGCGAACTTAGCCCAAGTCCTGAAGGCTGAAGGAGCGTTCAACGAAACGCAGATTCGAGAGTTGCTCAAGAGTTTGCTCCCTGTGGTTGAATTCATCCACGCTCATAACGTCATTCATCGGGATATCAAGCCAGAAAATATTATTCGCCGCAGCGATGGACAATGGGTTTTGGTTGATTTTGGAGCCGCTAAAGTCGCGACGGGAACCGCTCTAGTGAGAACCGGAACCGCGATTGGCTCGGCCGGGTATGCCGCTCCCGAACAAGCTGGTGGCAAGGCAACCTTTTCCAGCGATTTGTACAGTTTAGGTGTCACCTGCATTCATCTGCTGACTCAAACTGAACCCTTTGACCTATATTCGTTTAGCGAAGCCACCTGGATATGGCGGGATTACTTGAGCCGTCCGGTTAGCAAGCCGTTAGGTCAAGTGTTGGATAAGATGCTAGAAATTGCCACAAGTCGGCGCTATGGCTCGGCTTTAGAGGTATTGAACGCTCTGCATGTCCGATCGCATCAAAAAGCGATCGCTTCAGGCGTTACACCTGCTAAAATACCCATTCAGCTACCGCGAACGCCATCAGTTACCGCTGCACCGGACTCTAATCCATCACTGCAAACCTGGAAATGCGATCGCACGCTGCAAGGTCATACGCGATCGATTCGTTCTCTTGCAATTAGTCCAGATGGGCAACTCCTTGCCAGTGGTAGCGATGATAAAACTATCAAGCTGTGGAATCTGAACACAGGGCGGGAGCTTCGTACCCTAAAAGAGCATACTCGACCCGTTTATTCCGTCGCGATTAGTCCGGATGGATTAATCCTTGCCAGTGGTAGCGATGATAAAACCATTAAATTGTGGCAACTCGCTACAGGAAAAAGATTTGCTACTCTGAGCCTTGGTAATTGGTTTTCTGGGCATTCCGGCTGCGTCTATTCTGTGACCTTTAGTCCAGATGGACGGACTCTCGCCAGTCTCAGTAGTGGCGGCACCATTAAGCTGTGGCAGTTGGCTACCGGGCGAGAAATTCATACCCTAATGGGTCATAGTAGTTGGGTGCATTCCATTACCTTTAGTCCGGATGGTGAGATTCTGGCAGGTGGTAGCGATGATAATGCGATTAAACTCTGGCAACTGAGTACGGGACGACGCTTACGAACGCTCAAAGGTCATGGGAGTTGGGTGCATGCAGTTGCGTTTAGTCCGGATGGGCGAATATTGGCCAGTGGTAGCGATGACCAGACGATTAAACTATGGGATCTGAAGACAGGGCGAGAATTGCGGACTCTGACGGGACATCTCAGTTGGGTACATGCGATCGCATTTAGTCCAGATGGGCTAACGTTAGTCAGTGGTAGTTGCGATAAAACTATTAAGCTGTGGGATTTGAGGACAGGACAGGAACTTTGCACTCTGACAGGACATACTAGTTGGATTCATGCGGTTGTTTTTAGTCCTGATGGACAAAGCATCATTAGTGGCAGCGATGATAACTTGATTAAGATTTGGCGACGCGATTGAGAGTTGACATTAGAGGAATGTTGAAGTTTGTAGGGGCGCACGGCTATGCATTAGACCTCCTGCATGAATCATGAATGCCCCCTAAATCCCCCAATTTTGGGGGACTTTGAAGTCTAGTTCCTCCCTCCAATTGGGAGGCTAGGGGGCGAAAATTCTCACAGCACTGAAACGGCACTCCCAACGCTTGAGAGGCAATTAAAATGGCGATCGGCAAAGTGAAGTTTTAAACCCTTAAAATTGCTGAAATTATGTAAAGGTTGAGCAGGCTCTACTTGAAACATTGATAAAATTAGAGCAAAAAGGTAAGTAGTTTTACTTAAGTAAAAAGAGCTAAGCTTTGGCGATGAGCTGACTTCAACGTTGAGTTGACAGACACGCCTTGGTCAATAACTCGTCTTGTGAGCGGCGCTGAGAAAACAACTGGCGTTGTGAAGGGGGTGGGTTTTGGAATGGCTCAAGATAGTCGAAGTTGGGGCTGGAATTTTGGGTTAGCAGGTTTTTTATTGATTGGTGGTGCGATAACCCTAACGGGATGCTTCGCGATCGCGTTTTCTGGAAGTCCTGCTTTAGCTCAGATTACACCTGATGGTAGTTTAGGTGCAGAAACTTCTGTTGTTACGCCTAATGTTAGTATCGGTGGTCTACCTGCTGACCGGATTGATGGTGGGGCAACGAGAGGTGCGAATTTATTCCACAGTTTTCTGGAATTTAATGTTGGGAATGGGCAGCGAGTCTATTTTGCCAATCCAACAGGGATTGAGAATATTCTCAGTCGAGTGACGGGGAATAACCTGTCAAACATTTTTGGAACACTGGGAGTGAATGGGGGAGCAAATCTGTTTTTGCTCAACCCGAATGGGATTATTTTTGGACCGAATGCCAAGCTGGATATTGGGGGTTCTTTTGTAGCGAGTACAGCAGATAGTGTGGTTTTTGATAATGGCTTCGCGTTCAGTGCCACGAACCCACAAGCTCCTCCCTTGTTAACTATTAGTGTTCCAATTGGTTTGCAATTTGGGTCGAAAGCAGGAGCAATTCGTGTACAAGCTAGTCTGTCTCCTGGGGAACCGTTCACTGAAATCGGTGATGCAGGTCAGTTGCCTGCTACAGCCCAGGCGGCAAATACTCAGCCATCAGGGACAGCACTGAGTAGCATCTCTGGGAGACTTTCTAATCAAAATGACGTTGATTTGTTCCAAATTTTTTTGACGGGTAATCAAACATTCTCGGCAACGACTGTTGGCTCGACGGGAAGTGACTTTGGAGGAAAACTTGACACGCAATTATTCCTATTTAATCAAGATGGTACTGGTATTTATGTGAGTAACGATGTCGCTAACGGTGTTGAATCCTACCTACCATCAGGAAGGCCTTTAACCCCAGCAGAACCTGGTCTTTACTACTTAGGAGTCTCTAGCTTCAATAACAATCCAAGTAGTACAGCAGGAGCTATGTTTTTTCCAACGTTCTCTGGTAGTGAAAGCGGCCCCTATCAACCCAAGTTACCGCTGAGTAATTGGAGTAATACTGGCGCTGATAGTGGTAGCTATACCATTCACTTAACTGGAGCTCACTTTAACTACTACGTCTGCGCCTGGATTAGCGGTACAACCTGGTAGAACCTTGGCGCTAGTGGGTGGAGAGGTATCACTGGATGGTGTGATTTTGCAAGCACCAGGGGGTCGAATTGAGCTGGGAGGAGTAACCAACTCAGGAATAGTAGGGTTGAATGTTGAAGGCAATAATTTGCGCTTAAGTTTCCCTAGTAACGTAGCACGCGCAGATGTATCTCTGATGAATGGAGCGGAATTAAATGTAGTTGCTGGGAATGGCGGTAGTATTGCGATTAACGCCCACGATCTAGATGTTTTGGGCAGAAGTCAAATTTTAGCTGGAATTGGATCGGGACAAGGTTTTGTTGGCAGTCAAGCCGGAAATATTATATTGAATGCCACAGGCACAATTAGAATGACGCAGGCAAGCCGGATTGAAAATGCTGTCAATAGTAATGCTATTGGTAACAGTGGCAACATTTTAATTACAACTGGATCACTTGTCGTCACTGATTATGATACCCAACTACAAGCTAGTACTAGCGGACAGGGAAATGCTGGTGGAGTTAGTGTGACAGCTCAGGATAATGTTTTCTTTAATGGATCTTTTGCTGGCATCTTCAATACTGTAGAAGATGGAGCAATAGGTAATAGTGGTGGCATCGATATCACAACTGGGTCGCTTTCTATAATCAATGGGGCTCAACTTACGTCTAATACCTATGGACAAGGCAATGCTGGCAAGATAACAATAGTAGCTAAAGATAGAGTTGTCTTTGATGGTTTCGGCGGAGCCTACAGTCAAGCAACATCAGACTATGTAGGCAGTGGCGGTGGAATCAACATTACTGCTAATTCACTTACTGTCACTAATGGTGCTCAGCTACGCACTGATAGCTTTTTTGGTCAGGGGGATGCGGGTGACATAGTGGTTGTGGCTTCTGATATTGTTTTTCTAGATGGGGGGGAACCCAGCAGTGTCTTCTCCGGCGGATTCTTCAGCTCTATAGGACAGAACGCTGAAGGCAGTGGTGGTAACATCGACATCACCACAGGTTCACTTTTCATTACCAATGGTGCTCGCCTAAATTCTAGTACAGCAGGAAGAGGCAATGCTGGTAATGTGATGATTCACGCCAATGATATAGTCTCCTTTGATAACAGCGATGTCTTCAGTACAGTTGAAGAAGGAGCTTTGGGCAATGGCGGCAGTATCGATATCACTACAGGTTCGCTATTTGCCACTAATGGCTCTCAACTGCAAGCTCTAACTCGTGGACAGGGAAATGCCGGCAGTATAACAATTCATGCCAACGAGACAGTCTCCTTTAATGGGGTTAGTAGT
>DATNPC010001024.1:0-5163 GCA_036703375.1 Allocoleopsis sp. | reverse complement strand
GCTCTGGATATGGGCGCACTGATTGCTGGTGCCAAGTTCCGGGGGGAATTTGAAGAACGCCTCAAAGCCGTTCTCAAAGAAGTCACGGACTCTCGCGGACAAATCATCTTATTTATTGATGAAATCCACACCGTCGTCGGTGCGGGTGCGACTCAAGGCGCGATGGATGCGGGCAACTTGCTCAAACCGATGTTGGCCAGAGGTGAGTTGCGGTGTATTGGTGCCACAACATTGGATGAGTACCGCAAGTATATTGAGAAGGATGCGGCATTAGAACGGCGCTTCCAGCAAGTTTACGTCGATCAGCCCAGCGTAGAAGATACGATCTCGATTCTGCGGGGACTCAAAGAGCGGTATGAAGTTCACCACGGTGTCAAGATTTCTGATAGTTCGTTAGTGGCAGCAGCGACCTTGTCAACTCGCTATATTAGCGATCGCTTCTTACCGGATAAAGCGATAGACTTAGTCGATGAAGCTGCCGCCCGGTTGAAAATGGAGATTACCTCCAAGCCGGAAGAACTCGATGAAATCGATCGCAAAATCCTCCAGCTAGAAATGGAGAAGCTCTCGCTGCAAAAAGAAAGCGACCCCGCTTCGTTAGAGCGCTTGGAACGGCTAGAAAGAGAACTCGCCGATCTCAAAGAAGAACAACGTACTCTCAATGCCCAGTGGCAGTCTGAAAAAGATGTAATTAATCGCATTCAGACGATTAAAGAAGAAATCGATCGCGTCAACGTCGAAATCCAACAAGCCGAGCGCGACTACGACCTCAACAAAGCCGCTGAGTTGAAATACGGCAAATTGACGGAGTTACAAGCCTCGCTGCGCGAAGCCGAAGCGCACTTAAGTGCGACTCAAACCAGTGGCAAGTCGCTACTGCGGGAAGAAGTCACGGAAGCCGACATTGCCGAAATTATCTCCAAGTGGACGGGGATTCCGATCAGCAAGCTAGTTGAGTCCGAGAAAGAGAAGCTACTACACTTAGAGGATGAACTGCACAGACGCGTTATCGGTCAAGACGAAGCCGTGACAGCTGTTGCCGATGCCATTCAGCGATCGCGTGCTGGTTTAGCTGACCCCAATCGCCCAACCGCTAGCTTCATTTTCCTCGGCCCGACAGGTGTTGGTAAAACAGAACTTGCCAAAGCCCTTGCCGCTTACCTCTTCGACACCGAAGACGCCCTCGTGCGGATTGACATGTCCGAATACATGGAGAAGCACTCTGTTTCGCGACTCATTGGTGCGCCTCCGGGATACGTCGGTTACGAAGAAGGCGGTCAACTCACCGAATCGATTCGTCGGCGTCCCTATGCAGTAATTCTCTTCGATGAAATTGAGAAAGCTCACCCCGATGTCTTCAACGTGATGCTGCAAATCCTCGATGATGGTCGCGTCACCGATGCTCAAGGTCATACTGTAGACTTCAAGAACAGCGTGATCATCATGACGAGCAACATCGGTTCCCAGTACATTCTGGACATTGCTGGCGATGATAGTCGCTACGATGAGATGCGGAGTCGCGTGATGGATGCGATGCGTACCAGCTTCCGTCCGGAGTTCCTCAACCGGATTGATGAGATTATCATCTTCCATGCCCTGCAAAAATCCGAGTTGCGGCACATCGTTCAGCTACAAACTAAGCGCTTAGAACAACGCTTAGCATACCGCAAGATGTCCCTGAAGCTGTCGGATAGCGCCCTCGATTTCTTAGCAGAAGTGGGTTACGACCCAGTCTTCGGCGCACGACCCCTCAAGCGAGCGATTCAGCGCGAACTGGAAACCCAAATTGCCAAGGGGATTCTTCGAGGCGAGTTCAGCGATGGAGATACCATCTTTGTGGATGTGGAAAACGAACGGCTGGCTTTCAAGCGTTTGCCTGCTGAGTTGTTGACCGCTCAGTCTACCTAATTTAAACGCTAAATACTTATTCTATAGCAGGTTGTGCCACGGCACAGCCTGTTTTTTGATGCAAAATCCCAACATTATCATCGTCGGGTGGGCACTGCCCACCCTACATAAGCAAGATTGTTGGAAGTAGTGCGATATATAGCAGTTCTTAATTGAGTGGAACACAAATTGTTTGTAGGGGCGATTCATGAATCGCCCCTACGATGTGTTCTATGTAACCGAGAACCGCTATATGGGTTAAATAATACGTACAGGCACAGGGCAAGCTAAACTTGAGACTGGCAGACGCCGCTACCTCTGGTGTAATAATAAGCGTCCTGCTCCTTCAATCATTTCCACAGCTCTGCCTATGACTCCGCCCTCTAATCGACAACCCCCCAATCAAGGAGTAATCATTCTGCTTTATATCGCTGGCGTTGCGTTGGTGATTACGGCAATTATCATAGTGCTGAGGGGAACAGGTGTGCTGAAGCAAATACCGGAATATGCGATTTGGGCGATCGTTCTGTTTACCATTGGCGCAGGTATCCTAGGTGGTATTAGAAGTACGAGACGGTGGTAGTATTGACCATCTCATAGATTCATTATTGATAGGTATTAGCTTGTGAGTAAATCTCCTGCGTCTGAAACGTTAATCCTGGCATACGTCTTTGCGGTTACTGTTGCCGTTACTATTTTTGTTTATGTCATGAGGGGCTTTGCCGTTCCTGGGTTTACGGCTTTGCCAGGTGGAGTAATCTGGGCATTGATTTTGCTGTCGATCGCTACAGGATTGGTTTACGGCGTTCAGAAAACGCGGCGTTATTGAATTAGAAGAATTTTTATTACGAATAAGAGCTGGATTGTCATCGGTTAGTATCATTTGAATTTAGCGTCGTTACTCACCAGGCGAGGGTGAAATTCCTAAAGACACGCCTAAAGAAAACAGGGATTTTTAGTGATAGTTGATTGAACGTGGTGCGATCGGGAGTACTCAAATGCAAAAATACATTTGTACAGTTTGCGGCTACGAATATGACCCTGAAGCAGGCGATCCAGATTCAGGGGTAGAACCCGGAACGCCATTTGAAGAATTACCCGAAGATTGGGTATGTCCTGTTTGTGGTGCTACCCAAGAAGAATTTGAAGCTGAGTGAACTCTTCCCCTGCCTAGAGGGCTGGTTCAGCAGAAGTCGTCGAGCGAGCGGCCAGAATGAGGCGGGGAGCTAAATTCGCCATCATCATCAAGCCGCAAGAACCCAAAGCTTTTTACGTTTTCACTTGCGATCGGCTTTGCTGGTACCGAATGCGATCGCGTAGGGTACCATAGGCTAGTCATTTGCAATATTGGCAAATTACCACAGATATTCATCAGCTGCCTAAGAATTCGACTTGGTGGATAATGAGCAAAATCCCTGGAGTGAAATATTCACAAGTTGGCAATCTATATGGACTAAGAACTTGGGTAGAGTATGGGTTCAAGCAAAGTAAGAATGAATTAGGATGGGCCGACTTTCGGCTGACAGATTACTGCCAAATTCAGAAATGGTGGGAAGTAGTATGCAGTGCCTACTTAATGGTCAGTTGGCACTCGGAGCGATTCAGCAAGACTTCAGGAGTAATCGAGCAAATCTTGACTGAGAATCCGGAGTGGGATGAGAAGATGGGATGGAAGAATTTACTGAATAATCTGCGATTAATCCTAGAACCCTTTATCTGTTTCAACCGGATAAAAACGTGGCTGAAAGTGTTTCCCATTCCTCAATTAGAACGTGGACTTTTGCAGTTACTCGCACTCATGAATGTCTTCGATAAGCGCTTATACTTGCCACCTTTGCCAGTAGATTTTTACTTTTCCTCTCCCTAGAATGACAAAAGCCTTCCACGATCGCGATCGCTCGTTATGGTTGACAGAAACATTAGCTGTTTCTTAGAAGAGTAATTGCTCACCGCAACAAAGTTGCGGTATTGCAAATAGAGTCGTATGACAGTGAGGTTAACGCGGTGAAAGTGCGATCGGGAAGTCAGTGAATCAAGGAATTTGAGCCAGACACAGGAGAATGTTGTGGCTGGTCGGGTTACAGTCAATTACCACCGGGAGTATTAGAAGGATTTAGCTATGGTGGACGGCTATGTAGCGTTGTTGGCTGGTTAGGCTATGGTGGGAACTTACCTTGGCGTAAACAAGAGTATTTCATCGAACACGTCCTGGGCGTGCCTATCTCTCAAGGCAGTTTAGCCAAGATGCAGCGCTGGTTCTCCGACAGCTTGCAACCAATTTACCAGCAATGGCTTGCTTATGTGCAACAGCCGGGAGTGCGTTGCGTTGATGAAACCACGTACTGTGTTGATGGCATCAAGTATTGGCTGTGGGTAGCCACTAGCGACCAAGTCTGTGTACTCCTGTTAGCACCCACTCGCTCGTCCACTGAACTCAAGCAGCTACTGGGAGAAGACTTTTCAGGTATTCTCAGCAGTGATTGCTTTAGCGCTTACAATCCACAGTCGGCTGCTGCCAAACAGAAGTGTTTAACGCATCTGGAACGAGACTTAGAAGCCCTTAAGACTAGCCGATTTGAGGGGAATCGGCTCTTGGCAGAGGCAGTCACTGACTTGCTCGCTTCATCCAGACAAGTCGATCGGGACTATCAGGCTGGAAAATTTACTCGTCAAGAGATGGCTGCTTGGCGGCTGGTGTTAGAGCCTCAATTGCAAGCCGTGCTGGACAATCCACCTCTGCGGGGTTGGCCTGCCGACGCTCAACGACTGGTCAATCGCATCAAACGCCACTGGCACGAGTGGTTCACTTTCTTGAGCCATCCAGAAGTTAAACCTGACAATAATGATGCCGAGCGTGCTTTGCGTCCGGTGGTTGTGCATCGTAAGGTGAGTGGCGGAGCGCGTAGCGACTGGGGGGCCAAGCTGGTGGCTCAAATGTTTAGCTTTCTCGAAACTGTCCGGTTGCAAGCTGGAGAAGCCATCTCACAATTATATGAGTTACTGTCTTTGGCTGGTCGTAGCCCTCCAGGTTTACACGTTATTTCAAATGCCTGGAGCTTGTGAATCAATGCCTGTTTCCACAAGCTTTCATCTTAGTGATGGGACGGTTTTTTTCTTAAAACCGCTCATCATTACTTATAGAACCCATTTGAGATCTTTATAGAGTTTGAAGTAAGGTAGTGATAACAGTCCAATCAAGCTAGCATGCCCTATTCCAGCAGCCTGAGTGATCAAGAGTGGGAAATCCTCGAACCCCTGTTACTTGAGTTCTTGCCG
>DATNPC010001023.1:0-20799 GCA_036703375.1 Allocoleopsis sp. | reverse complement strand
TTCGGCTACTTTTTGCAAACAAATTGAATCCGGATCGCCATTTTCATCAGTATGGAAGTCGAGATTTAAACCTCGTTCTTGAGCTAAATTAAATACTGTATCGAGTTGAGCATCTAAGTCAGGATTCATGTAAGCGACACCTCCCAGAATGCCGCTAACTTCAGCAATTTTGTCAGCTAAGGTAACACCTTCAGGGGTTTGATAGTAGTCGAGAGAAACGAGAGAAACAGGTTGTAGAATGACTCGATCTGCCCAGGCTTGCTGAAGCGTTTTAAACGCCTCCAAACTAATTGCTGATTGTTCGCCAAACGAGTCAATATGAGTGCGGATGGCTTTAGTCCCGTGAGCATAGCTGCACTTGATGCCGAATTCCATGCGGCGATAAACATCTCGTGCCTGCCAATACTGTTCGCTGTCTGCTTTGGCCGCATCAATTGCCCCCGCGAAAGTGCCATCTAGATTGGGCGTTCTATCCCAAATATGACCTTTATCCAAGTGGGTATGCATGTCCACGAAACACGGCCAGACTTGCCCTTTGTGCCAATCAACCGTTGGCGTATCCCCAGTAGCACTACTGCCAGCTGGTACAATTTGCGCGATCGCTCCTCGTGCTATTTCCAGATCGACCCAACATAATCCCTGATGCGTCGGCTTTAAGTCAGTGCTGACAATTAAACAAGCTGGGACTTGAGCATTTTTTATCCAGTAGTTTTCTGAGCTTGGAATCATAAAAAAACCTCGTTTAGACTCTTTTGACGCATCCCACTTTGGCAAATATACCCTTGCTGGCAAGATATAAAAGAATAATCAACCAAATAGGGGAGGATACAGTAGGGTGCGATCAAAGACCTCACAAAACCAGAGCGTCGAGCAAAAAAGCGATCGCGATCGCCAACAACTACTACTGGATTTAGCACAATCCTATCTCCGAGAGTCGGTTGCTCCTATCGCAGGCGATATGGATCGCGATCCAGAGGTTTTGAGAGATGCTTTAAAGGGAATGGGCGATCGCTCTTTACTGGCATTACGAGTTCCCAACTGCTGGGGAGGTGCCGAAGTCACTGAAGAAACCTATCGCTGCTTCCAGCAACTAGTACCGCGCTACTCCGGTGCTTTAGCGTTTCTGCAAACCCAACATCAGAGTGCAGCGCAAATCCTGTCCAACAGCAACAATGAATCCTTAAAGCAGCAGTACCTGCCCCGCATGAGCAATGGTCAAGTCCTCATTGGTGTGGGTTTCTCTCAACTGCGGCGTCCAGGCGAACCCTTAGTCAAAGCTAGTCCCGTAGCAGGTGGCTATCAGCTAGACGGAACGGTGCCTTGGGTGACGGGTTTTGGCTTCTTTCACAATTTTATTGTTGGTGCAACCCTGCCGGATGGTTCAGCTATCTACGCTGTTGTGCCGTTTACTGAAACAATCCAAACTGGTAGTGACACGTTGGATGGGACTTCCACGCAGTCGCGCATCACGTTTAGCGAACCCATGCAACTCGCGGCGATGCAATCAACCAATACAGTCACAGCAACTCTAACCCATTGGTTTTTACCCGACGAGCATGTAGTTGTTGCCAAACCAGCAGGTGCCATCCACGAAAACGACAAACGGAACGTTCTGCATCATGGTTTTTTTGCCTTGGGGTGTGCCAGGGCAGGACTGGATATTGTAGAAGCGGCTTACCAAGCCAAACAACTTCCCTTTATTCGCTCAGCATTGGAGTCTCTGCACCAAGAACTGTCCCGTTGCCAATCTGAGATGATGCAAGCATTACCGCCTGACTCTCAATCTTGGGAAAAACGTCTGCAACTGAGGGCTTGGGCAATTGACTTGGCCATCCGATGTGCGAGTGCGGCAGTCACCGTTTCTAGTGGTGCGGCTAACTCGATCGATCATCCAGCCCAGCGAGTCTATCGAGAGGCATTAGTATTTGCTGTCTCCGGTCAAACAACAGCCGTAATGGAGGCAACTCTTGCTCGGTTAAGCGAATAGACCTTCAATTTTAAACCGGCACATCTTTGAACCTTATGACTGACGCATTGCCTCTACATCTTGCGTAACCAAGAAGGAGACCCCCAATTGTTGCATGGTAAGTTTCACGCGGGGTCTCGCATCCGGAGTGTGAAACCTGGTCACTGTTCACTGTTCACTGTTTTAACCCCTTTTTCCTGCTCGGAATGCGGGGTTTCTTGTGCTTTTGCTCGTTTGAGATGGGCGGCTCGAACATCGCGAATATAAGCGATGAGTTTGCCTTCAGCCACGCCATGGATACCATGTTCTTTGGCAAACCGCAAAATCTCTGCTATCTCATCATTCGTAAAAAGATGATCTGGGTGATTTTGAGGATATAAATCTCCCGTGTCTGGATGTTGAGTACCTGATGTTTCACTCATAATTTTACAGTTCCGAGAAGTGTCGAATAAGTTCCGCGACTGACCAAGCTTGCGCGATCGCTCCTTGGGGTAAGTAAGGCGAGTCGCCATCAAAAATTTCGGAAATGGAACCGAGACAAGCTTGCTTTTGGACGTGAGCAATTAGGGGTTGGCAGTCCCAAGGAATGGGTTCTGTCTCGTAGAATCGTTTCCAAGCGCGGATAAATGGCCCAATCAACCAACTCCAAACGATTCCTTGATGATAGGCCTTGTCACGCTGTAAGCGATCGCCGCTATAGTACCCCACATAATTGGGGTCAGCGGGGTCGAGACTGCGTAAACCGTAGGGCGTGAGGAGGCGTTGGCGTGCTACCTGCAAAACCCGTTGTCCCTGCTCTTTCGGAAATCCGCAATGATGTAGGGAGAGCGCTAAAACGGCATTAGGACGAATCCGGGCATCTCGTCGGTCATCCGGCTCCAGCGTATCGTACAAGTAATTCCGGTCAGGATTCCAGAATTTTTGCAACGATGCCTTGACTTTTTGTGCCTGATGAGAATAGTGATGAGCTTGGTGCGAAAGACGCATGCGGTCTGTACTCCTCAGCTGTGCTGACGCTCGCGGACTCGCTATCGCTTCGCTAAGGCTGTGGCTTATCTCCTCAGTCGCCAGTTTTTCCGTCCACTGACAAATCCAACACAATGCCGAATACCAAAGGGCGTTAATTTCTACAGGCTTTCCCTGGCGCGGGGTGATGGGCTGACCATCAATCACGACATCCATCCAGGTGAGCGCGACATGGGGAGCTTCCCAAGTGAGTAATCCATCAGCTGCATCGACCCGGATATTGTAATGAGTCCCCGCCATAAAGGCTTTATAGATTTTCCGCACTAAGGGATATTCCTGAATTAAAAAATCCCAATCCTGTGTGGTTTCCAGGTAAAGCCCTAAGATTTCAATCCACCAAAGCGCCGCATCAATGCTGTTATAAATGGGTTCGGCACCAGCATCAGGAAAGGTATTGGGAATCAAACCATTCCGGCAATAACTTCCAAAGGTTTTGAGTAATCCTTTCGCCTCTGCAAACCGCCCGGTTGTCAAGGTTAGTCCGGGTATGGCAATCAGCGTGTCGCGCCCCCAGTCATTGAACCAGGGATAACCGGCAATCACGGTTGGGCCAGCAATCGAGGCGCGATAGGCAATAAATTGGTCGCTGGCGTGCAATAGCTGACGCCAAATGGTTTCGCGATCGCTTTTTACCACCACTGGCGTCCGAGCATACAGACGATTGAGTCGTGCTTGCTCTTGTCGCACTGCCTCTTCAAAGACCTGAGCATTCAGCTCGGATGGTGTCGATTCAGGCCATCCTACCCTCGCTTCTAGAGTGACGGTTTCTCCGGGATGCAAAATGACGGTTAAGTAACCAGGGCTGTAAAGGTCTTCTTTATCGCCTAGTCCTCGCCGATTTTCTTCGGGATAGTAATAATTCCAGTACCAAACTCCTTCCGGTTGATACTCCCCCTGGCTCCAACCTAACTGCCACGTTACCCCAGCTTGAGCCGCACGAATTCCTTGAAGATAGATGCGTTGATGACCGAGGATTTGAGAGAACTGTAAGCCTTCATCCGCTGACTGTTGGTGATGAAAATCGCGATCGCCAATGAGGGGTCGTAGCCTCAGTGTCGCCACGTCACTCCCTTCATACCGATACTGAATCAAGATTCGGTTCGAGAATTGAGGGGGCTGTTTAGCCGTTGAGTAATTCCCACTCCCTACTCCCCACTCTCCACTCTCGACCAACCCATAGGGCATCACCAATTGCCGTGTGAGTTGCCAGCGTTCGTTGCCCCAAGTCCAACTCGGCACGGGCTCTAATTCAAACGATCGCAGAAGCTGGTATCCTAGGGGTTCGATTTTCTTGCCACCGTTCCAGAAATTCGTCGAAAGAGCCCAGATGTTTCCTGACACTTCCAAGCTGGCATCCAGATGAGAGAGCAACAGAGTACGGCGTCCCGGTGGCTCTAGGGCGGCGATCAACCACCCATGATACGTGCGAGTCCGAGCATCACAAATCGTGCCGCTTGCAAAACTACCCAAGCCATTGGTCAGCAGCCACTCCCTGGTATCTAAGTCTTTCACTACGATTTCGCGCCTGTATTACCCTGTATGCTCAAGTCTACGGTTTTCTCCCTAAATTTGCCCCTCATTCAACACCAGTGACCAGCTGCTCAGGAACTCACTGGCTCATTCGAGCAAAAATCCCCTGCCTCTACAGGCAGCTTTATTTTAGTTTGGGTTCAATCCTCCTCTAAAACCTGGCCACTGCTCACTGCTCACTGCTCACTGCTCACTGCTCACTGCCCACTGCTCACTGCCCACTGCTCACTGCTCACTGTTCACTGCCCACTGCTCACTGTTCACTGTTCACTGGATTGTACGATCCGGAACTGGCGGATTGAAGCAGAAAAGACGGATCGGAGCTAGACTGCTGCCTCTACTCAAAATCGTTATGACTATGATATAGTTGTAACAGTTCGTAAATAATCAATTTTTTAGCAAAACGGGGCAAGTTGCAAAAACTTGACCGACGAACTATAGCGAACATATACGCCAGAAAATTCAAGGAGAATGATTCTATGACCACCGAAGGATGTCTGCGGGTAGGCCAACAAGCCCCTGATTTCACTGCTACGGCTGTAGTCGATCAAGAATTCAAGACGATTAAACTGTCTGATTATAGAGGTCAGTACGTCGTCCTGTTTTTCTACCCCCTTGACTTTACATTTGTCTGCCCTACAGAAATTACAGCATTTAGCGATCGCCATGAAGAGTTCAAAGGGCTGAACACCGAAATTCTCGGTGTCTCTGTTGACAGCGAATTCTCTCACCTGGCCTGGATTCAGACTGACCGCAAATCTGGTGGTGTTGGCGATCTGAACTATCCTTTGGTCTCTGATATCAAGAAAGAAATCAGCACTGCTTACAACGTCCTCGATCCAGATGCCGGTGTTGCGCTGCGCGGCCTGTTCATCATCGACAAAGATGGTGTGATTCAGCATGCCACCATCAACAATCTGTCCTTCGGTCGTAACGTTGACGAAACCCTAAGGACTCTCCAAGCGATTCAATACGTTCAGTCCCATCCAGACGAAGTCTGCCCGGCCGGTTGGCAACCAGGTGACAAGACGATGGTTCCCGACCCCGTTAAGTCTAAGGTTTTCTTCGCCGCTGTTTAGAGCGGTAGTCGAACAGTTCTACACCTAGACATACGCCCCAACGCTGCCTTGAGATTTACCAGTTCAAGAGTGTTGGGGCTAATCTTAATATCAGGCTAAATCCTCTACGTTAGGACAGACAAGAGGGAGAATCACAACAGACTAAAGTGCGATTAAGGACAGTTAAAGTAGATGTGATATGACACTTATTTTGAAGGATTTATTCACCTATGCTGACGTCAACAGACTTTAGCGGTCTACTCAACGAGCGATTCTTCCGCAATTTTTTTCCCATACCAGCCACTAATGCTTTAAAACTCGGACAAACAACTCCTGACTTCGATCTACCCGATATTACTAATAACCGTCAGGTGAGGCTTTCTAATTACCGGGGTAAGCAGCCTGTTGTTCTCGCCTTTACTCGCATCTTCACGGAAAAGCAATACTGTCCTCTTTGCTATCCTCACATCAAAGCGATGAATGAGAACTACGATCGCTTTATGGAAAAAGGAGTCGAGGTACTCATGATTACCAGTACTGACACCAAGCAAAGCCAACAGGTTGTCAAAGACTTAAATTTAAAGATGCCCTTACTCAGCAACCCCAAGTGCGGCATTTTTCAAGCGTATCAAGTTGGTCAAGCCTTGGGTGCGCCACTACCCGCTCAGTTTCTCCTCGATAGCCAAGGAAAACTCCGCTTTAAACATCTATTTTCGTTTTTGTCTCCGAATGCTGAGCTTGAAACGTTGTTGAATGCGATCGATCAACTATGAGTCCAGCCAAGTCATGGGCTTGGACTAGCTCGGTAATTGGTTTATCGTTATCAGCATAAATAAAATGTTTGGCTGCATCCTACCGAGTAGTGCCGGAATTTTATAAGGGAGTCGATTACATGGATGAAACAATCAAGATTCGCTCAGTCGATCAAAGTGAATGGAGTAACCTTCTCCAAGGCTTTCAACCCGATAACGTGAAGCAGCTATTAGCTGTTTATGGCCCTGATGGACTGGTAATCGGTAGTATTTGTGAGTCTGTGGATGAGAAGTACTTTATCAACGGTCAACCTAATATTAACTATGCTTCTCTACAGGCAGCGGCAGGGGCACTGATTAAGGGCGAAAGCTGAGATGACAGCACTTGGCAAGTCAATGTGATACAATTCCCCCTGAATCAGTAGGGCTAGGGGGGTCAAAAAGTACTGCACGGAGTTGCAATCCACTGGAGTTTAAAGACGCGCCTACCACAGAATATACGTAGCGCTGTTGGCGCGTCTGTACATTAGTACATTAGTTGTTAGATTCAGATTTACACCCATTGGCTTTGGGTTGACTATCTGCTAATCACGAATAACGAACACCTAACAACTAACTCTAAAGCCTCACTTGGGAAAGATTGCTGCGAGGATTAAAACTGCGGATATTACGAATTTTTTCGTAGTAGTCTCGCTCAGTTTGAGTCAGTTCTTTTGGTGTAGCAATCACGATTCGCACGAGTTGGTCGCTGCGACCGCCTTTGGGTCGCGGCCAGCCTTTACCCCGCAGCCGTAATGATTGACCGGAACGGATGCCCGCAGGAACATTGACCTTTACTGTCCCATCAGGTGTCGGGACGTCAATGGATGCCCCTAAGACCGCTTCATCAGGTGCTACTGCCACTTCGCACATGAGATTGTCCCCGTCGAACTGGAAGAACGAGTGAGGTTTGAGATCTACCGTCAAGTACAAATCGCCCCGTTGTTGGTTGTAAGGGTTGGGTTGACCCTTGCCTCGCACCCGAATCCGACTGCCAGCTTTTGCTCCAGGGGGAATCCGAACATCAATCACTTCATTACCTAAGTTCAGACGTTTCTGGACTCCATGGAAGGCTTCAGACCAAGTGAGAGTAAGGGTGGCTTCTCGGTCTGCACTAGCACTGGTGCTAGTGCTGCTGTCAAAGCCTGAAACATCACCAAAGCCTCCGAAGTCGCTAAAACCAGTGCCTCCAGTACTAGTACGGTAGGTGTAACTCCGACGAGGTCCCCCAGCCGCACCCGTGCTAAAGCGACCCAGTAACTCATTAATAAACTCATCAAAACTACCGTACTGGCTAAAGTCAAAGCCGCCGACATCAACACCAACACCACCACCCGCACCCGGCCAAGTCTGTCCAGCTTGCTTCCAATACTGACCAAATTGATCGTATTTTTTGCGTTTGTCTGGGTCAGATAGCACTTCGTAGGCTTCACTCACTTCCTTAAAGCGAGCCTCTGCTTGTTTATCGCCGGGATTCAGGTCTGGGTGATACTTCCGTGCCAGACGGCGATAGGTCTTTTTAATTTCGTCTGCACTGGAGGTTTTGCTTACTCCTAAGATCGAGTAATAGTCTTTGAAGTCGGTCGCAGCCATGAAAGGAAGTCTCCTCTACCTTAGCGATTTAGTTGAAATTTTGTTCTATGCTGCCTGCAACTGCGGCTGCAAGCATTTCCCTGCCACAGTCTTAACGTTTCAAGTGTGTTTTCAGTACCGCTTGCCCTGGCAACGGTACGCAGTCAACTGAAAAATTGTCAAGATGGGCAATCGTTACACTTACCTCAACGCTAGGGTAGCAAAGCCATTAAGGGGATTGAGTTCGGTTCTTCCTCAAAAGTGCGATCGCAATTTCCGTACTTCCTATAGAAATAGGAGATGAGGCACGCTCGTCCGGCTTATCGGGACGGTGGAGCCTACCACACCACGGCGAGGAGTACATTTGCTTTCATGACCTCCTCGGAAACTTGACGCAATCGTGCCCGATCGCGTTCCAGACCTCAACCAAATTATGAATGATGAATCAGAGAGAAGTTTTAGAATTCATCTCGCTCATCGTCTGAATTCTAAAAGGGTAATTCATAATTCAACATTCACAATTCACAATTGAGCGGGCTAAATCACCGTTCCATCTGGAATGACAGCATTTTTGATGACGACGACAATACCATTACGGATGATAAAGCCTTGTTTTTCGCGATCGGCCTCCTCTACTCGATCTTTGTTGATAATTTGAACATCACAGCCAATGTGAGCATTTTTGTCGATGATGGCACGGCGAACTGTTGAGTTGGCACCAATTCCCAGAGGAATTTTGTTAGTGTCACAGTTGGACTGTCGTTCGGCAAAGGGTTCGTAGAAGTCAGAGCCCATGATTAGGGAATCTTCAATAATGCAACCTGCTTCGATCCGGGAACGAATTCCCAATACAGAGTGGTGAATTCTGCACTCTTTGAGAATACAACCTTCTCCAATCATCGATTCGGTCACTTGACAGTTCAAGAGCTTAGAGGGAGGCAAATAACGAGCGCGAGTATAGATAGGAGCTTCTTCGTCATAGAAGCTGAATGGCGGTCGAGGCTGTTGGGTCAGAGCTAAATTTGCATCGTAGAATGCTTCAATTGTTCCGATATCTTCCCAGTAGCCGTTAAACAGATAAGCTTGAATGTTATGGTCTTTCGCGGAAGCTGGGATAATTTCTTTGCCAAAATCCGTTCGATCGGGAGACCGATTTAACAAATCAATCAAAACATCCCGCTTAAAGACATAAATCCCCATTGAGGCAATATAAGGATTCTTTTTAGCTTGTTCGGAGTCTAGACCGAGTGCAGTTGTATCGACTTGCATTGCCTTGAGCGCTTCCCCTTTTGGCTTTTCGCTAAAGTCAATTACTCTACCCGTGTCATCAATTTTCATCAAGCCAAAATCTGATGCCCGCTTCTCATCAATCGGTATCACAGAAAGCGTAATATCTGCGTTGGTTTCGCGATGACGTTCTACGAACAAGCGGTAGTCCATCCGATAAAGATGGTCTCCTGACAAAATTAAGTATTCATCAACATCCCACTCCTGAAACAGCCAGAGGTATTGGCGAACGGCATCCGCAGTCCCCTGAAACCAACCGGGGTTTTCGGCAGTTTGTTGCGCCGCTAGCACTTCTACAAACCCTTCACTGAAGCCAGAAAAGTTATAAGTACGGGAGAGGTGGCGATTGAGGGATGCTGAATTAAATTGGGTCAGAACGTAGATTTTAACAATGTCAGAATTGATACAGTTGCTAACAGGAATATCAATTAAGCGATACTTACCTGCCAACGGGACAGCTGGTTTGGCTCGAAGTTTAGTTAATGGGTAAAGGCGGGTACCAGCACCACCGCCAAGAATAATGCCTAACACTTTTTTCACGGAAATTCCTCAACGGCAAGTAAAGTTCTATGTTTAGTATCTGATGCTTGAGTTACAGACGAGCGACAAGAAAAATATTGAGAGACAATGAGTAAAGCGTCCCTACTGTCAAGAGCTATGAACAAATTCAGAACTTTTGACGGATTCATTAGCCATTTCCATGAGGATTTTTTGGGCGCATTGTTCCCTGGTTCCATCCGCTGGATGCCGTTGGATATAGCTACCGTCAGGCTGGAGTTCCCACGCTTGACGATTATCCGCCAACATGACTCCTAAGATTTCTTGCAGATCTTGGATAATCTCTGGGTCTTCGACTGGCACAACCGCCTCAACTCGTCGATCTAAGTTGCGGGGCATCCAGTCGGCGCTGCCAATATACACCTCCTCTTTACCTTGATTGTGGAAGTAATAAATTCGCGAGTGTTCTAAAAAGCGACCAACAACGCTAATCACGCGAATATTTTCGCTGACGCCTGGAACCCCAGGACGCAGGCAGCAAATTCCTCGGATAATTAAGTCAATTTGGACGCCTGCTTGCGAGGCTTTGTAGAGACTGGTAATGATTTTTGGGTCTACCAAGGCATTCATTTTGGCAACAATGCGACCCGTGCCACCCTGACAGCAGTTTTCAATCTCGCGGTTAATTAAGGATTGAAAGCGATCGCGCAAATTTACAGGTGCTACCAATAACTTGCGATAAGACCGTTGCCGCGAGTAACCAGTCAAAAAATTAAACAAGTCTGTTAAATCTGCCCCTAGATCGTCGCGGCAGCTCAACAGCCCTAAATCAGTATAAATCCTCGCTGTCTTTGGATTATAGTTGCCGGTGCCAATATGGACGTATCGTTTAATTTTATTGTCTTCCCGACGCACCACTAGCACGACTTTGGTATGAGTTTTCAGTCCGACCAAACCATAAACGACATGGATTCCAGCTTGTTCTAACTTTCTTGCCCAGATGATATTGTTCTTTTCATCAAAACGGGCTTTAAGTTCTACCAGTACCGCCACCTGCTTGCCATTTTCTGCCGCATTAATCAGAGCATTCGCGATCGGTGAATCCCCAGACGTTCGATACAACGTCATCTTGATCGCCAACACATTCGGATCGTGTGCGGCTTGGGTAATAAAGCGCAGCACGGTTGCGGAAAAGGATTGATAGGGATGGTGTACCAGTAAATCCCCTTGGCGAATCGCGCAGAATACATCGTCCTCCTCATCCGGACAAGACGATCGCAATCGAGAGGGTACTACCGGCTTCCAAGGCGGGTCTTTCAGTTCTGGGAGTGGCAATTCCATGAAACTCATCAAATCTCCCAGGCACAGCAGACCTTCTACCTCATAGACATCAATGTCTTTGAGTCCCATCTCCTCCATCAGCATACTTCGCACTGAATCAGGCGTCGTGACCTGTATTTCCATCCGCACGACAGAACCACCGACGCGTCGTTTCCGCAGTTCCTGCTCGATCGCTAAGAGTAAATCGTCGGCTTCATCCTCTTCTACGGCCAGATCGGCATTGCGAGTGACTCGAAACGGGTGATACTCCTGAATATTCATGCCGGGAAACAGAGATTCCAAGTTATGGGCAATCACCTGTTCTAAAGGCACACCCGTCCAGATCGAGGCTTGAGCTTTGTGGCGATAGCGCAACTGTTCGGGCAAAGGCACAAACCGAGGCAAGACTTTGGGCACTTTCACCCGAGCAAACAATTCTTCTCCCGTATCTGGGTCTTTTACCACGACTGCCAAACTCAGGCTGAGGTTGGAAATATACGGAAATGGATGGCTGGGGTCAACGGCGAGGGGAGTCAGAACTGGAAAAATTTGCTCCTCGAAATAATTTTGCAGATAATTCCGCTGTTCCTGGGTCAAATCCATATAATCCAGAATATGGATGCCCTCTCGCGCCAGTTGTAGGCGCAGAACTTTCTCAAAGTGTTGATGCTGTTGGCTGACCATCGGACGCAACCGATCGCCGATCGCTTCGAGTTGGTCGCTAGGCGATCGACCATCCGGTGTCAGCTTCCTTACCCCCGCCTCCACCTGTTTCTTCAATCCAGCAACGCGAACCATGAAGAACTCGTCCAGGTTTGAGCTAAAGATGCTCATGAACTTCAATCGTTCCAACAGAGGCGTCCGAGGATCGAGTGCTTCCTGTAATACTCGGGAATTAAACTCCAGCCAGCTGAGTTCCCGATTGAAGTAATACTGCGGGTCGCTCAGACTAATTGCATTAACAGTCGTGTTTGATTTAGTCATGGTCAAAGAGGTAGCACCGTCTCTAGTCCCTGGTTTATCCCTTGCTTTCATCAGCCAGTTACAGAGGCGTGCCTGCCGTAACACGCTTGAGCCAATAGCACTTTACAACGACTGATGGGCTAGTATTTCGCTAGGTTTTGACTTCATACTACCCCGAGCCGTAGCGCTCTAGAACCTATCATCCGATAGGAACAGTAATACAGCTCCCCTCGCTGAGGTATACGTTGCGACTCAAGCAGCTTTCATCTCCCCATTGAGACTTTAACAGGACATCTCAAACAAATGGTTAAGAATAGTTAAACAATGCATAACCGCCAATTTGGCTGGGTGAGGGCTACTTGGAGAGATGCTGGAGGCATAGATTTATGCCGACTTACTTAACATTCGGAGATGACATTTTTTCTCTAATAACCAACGACACCATTTATGGTTTGGCTGGTAACGACTCCCTCACCGATCTGACGACTGGTAGCAACCACATCTTTGGCAACTCTGGCAACGATACCCTCAGTGGTAGGAGTCGAGACACCTTAGTTGGGGGTCAAGGAAACGACTTCCTAGAGGTTGGTTTGACAGATGATAACCGCCTGTTTGGAGGTGTTGGCGATGACAAATTATTTACGACTGGGATGAACGACTCTCTCTATGGAGGTTCCGGAAACGATACCTTAGATTCTGGAGAATTCGGAGGTGAAAACTTACTGATAGGAGGGGCAGGGAATGATGTTTTATTTACCGACTTTAATTATAGTGGCACGCTAATTGGCGGCTTAGGAAATGACGATCTGAGTGTCCCAACGTCTATTGGGAATAATTGGCTGATTGGTGTCGCCCTCTTGCGTCCTAATCCAGGAGTCGGGGAGGTAGATACCTTAACTGGTGGAATTGGTTCAGATACTTTTGTCCTGGGGACTTCCGCTACAGCCTTCTATGATGACGGGAATAGCCAAACTGCTGGAACTAGTGACTATGCAATAATTGTTGACTGCCAAAATGAGGGAACGGACCACGACTTTATTCAGCTGCACGGAACTCCTACAGACTATGTCTTAGGCACATCCCCCATTCCAGGGTTGTCAGGTACAGCGATTTATCTGAATAATCCGTTGGTCGGGCCTGATGAGTTAATTGCGATCGTACAAGGGGCTGAGTTTCCGGGTTTTACTCTCAACAGTAGCTGGGTGAACTACGTCTAGTGCAGGAGGGCAGAAGATAGAAGGCAGAAAGCAGAAGGAAAGAAAGGTTACACAATAAGCTCTTTAGACTTTTTCAGCCGGATAGTTATTTCCGCCAGACTGCACTAGGCAATTTCGACTTCAACTCTCGGTACATTCAGGGTAAGATGCGATCGCAATTCGCTAAAACGCTTGGCTTTCAATGCCGCGCCACCATTCGCCTAAATTCATCAAGTCCTGATGAATTTCTGCTAATTGTTTAGCATAGACATCGGGTGAGAGATCTGCCTGCTGTTCTTGGAGTTTTTTTAACCGCAGTTGTACCAATAGCCAGGGTTTAGAAATACTATCGGTCGCTTCAATGTATTGTGCTAAGTCTTTGCTATCCATAGTTCCTCAAGTTTAGACCTTTAACGTATTGCTTTAAAGTGTTAATAAAAGACAGTCACAACTTGAATTGCAACTGTCTTTTCAACGGTTCTAATTAAAGAGAGTTAGTTAAGCTCAACCGAGCTTTCCTCTCCTGAACGAGTCATGGATGGCTAAGCCGCCAGGTTCTGATTCACAAAGTCCCAGTTAATGAGGTTATTGATAAAGGCATCGATGAAGTCGGGACGTTTGTTTTGGTAATCGAGATAATAGGCGTGTTCCCAGACATCCAGCGTGAGCAAAGGTGTCTGTCCCACTGCTAACGGGTTAACCGCATTCGGGGAGTTGGTGATTTTGAGCGTACCATTGTCGAGGACGAGCCAAGCCCAACCACTACCAAACTGGGTAGCAGCTGCTTTCTTGAAGTCTTCTTTGAACTTCTCGTAGCCACCCAAGTCCGAATCGATCTTGGCGGCAATCTCACCGGTAGGCGCGCCACCGCCACCGGGCTTCAGGGAGTTCCAGAAGAAGGTGTGGTTCCAAGCTTGCGCTCCATTGTTGAAGATACCGCTCTTGGACGAGTCATTGTAGGTTTCTTTAATGACTTCCTCGATTGACTTGTCAGCCAATCCAGCGTCTTGCACCATCTTGTTGTAGTTAGTCACGTAAGCGGCATGGTGCTTGTCGTGATGGAACTCCAGCGTCTTAGCGGAGATGTATGGGTCCAACGCATCGTAGGCATAGGGTAAAGGTGGAAGTTCGTATGCCATTAGGTTCAATCCTCTCAAAACTGCTTCTAGATTAAAACGAACTATGACCTTAGAGATATGCCCAAGGTTAGGTATCGTTAGCTTAAAGCTTATTTAAATAATGTAACAAGAGTTAATGACGTTATCCTAGCTCCAATTAGTCTACGGCGAGATCGCACCCGACTCAGCCACCAGAAAAACTGAAAGTCTTCTTCGCTGCAAGGTTCCAGAGTACAGGATTCACACAAGCTTGATGCAGTCCCTCTACAGAGGTGGCACAATATTGGTCTGTGGATCTCCCTTTCTTCTCTGCTATCTCATTCTCATTACTGGGAGACGCTTGGCTACGAGAGCCAACGCCACAGTCTCAAGCTTGTCAGGGTTAGTCATCTCCCTGCTGGACGAAGCGAATGTCGCGCAGCTGTCATTGCGATGAGCGTCATAGAAAAGAGTATTGGTTAACCCATTGAGCTGCACGTCCACTGTAGGGTAAGGTTTTCCTTTTCGGTTGTCAGGTGTACATTTACTGATCTGCTAGCGCACTGCATTCAACCAGTCAAACCAGTATCGAAGCATCCATCCACCACCACCATGCAGAAAACCCTCACAAAGACTGAACCCAAGCTGTTAGAACTGAAAACCCGCCTTACTGAGATTCACGACATTGAAGCAGCCGCTTCCCTTTTGTACTGGGATCAGGCAACCTACATGCCTTCTGGTGGGGCAGCAGCTCGCGGTCGTCAATTAGCTACTTTACAGCAAATTTCTCATAGTAAATTCACCGACCCTGCAATCGGTCAGTTACTCGAAGATTTACGCCCTTTAGAAGCAAGTTTTCCCTACGACTCCGACGAAGCTAGCCTGATCCGGATTACTCGACGCAATTATGAAACAGCGGTACGAGTACCGGCTGAATTTATGGCACAGTTTTCGATGCATCGCACCCAATCCTATGAAGCTTGGGCAGCAGCACGGCCTGCGAACAACTTTGCTCTAGTGCAACCTTACTTAGAAAAAACGCTAGATTTGAGTCGCGAACTGGCGAATTATTTTCCCGGTTACGAACATATTGCCGATCCACTCATTGACTTTGCTGACTATGGCATGAAGGCGTCATTTTTGCGATCGCTGTTTGCCGAGTTACGCCAGCAACTCGTACCGATTGTCGAAGCGATTACCCAACAGCCAGCACCAGACGATAGCTGCTTGCACCAAATCTATCCCGAAGCCGAGCAGTTGGATTTCACGCTAAAAATTCTCGAACAGTTGGGCTATGACTTCCAGCGCGGGCGTCAAGACCAAACGCATCATCCCTTTACGACTACCTTCTCGATTGGGGATGTGAGAGTCACCACCCGCGTCTACGAGCATGACTTGGGTCAGGCTTTATTTAGTACGATCCACGAGATGGGTCACGCCCTGTACGAGCAGGGCATCAATCTCGATTATGAAGGGACACCTCTCGCAGGCGGTACTTCCTCCGGCGTTCACGAAAGCCAGTCGAGGCTTTGGGAAAACATGGTAGGTCGGAGTCTGGGGTTCTGGAAATATTTCTACCCTCAATTGCAAACCACCTTTCCCTCGCAGTTGAGTAATGTTTCTCTCGATACATTTTACCGAGCGATCAATAAAGTCGAGCGATCGCTCATCCGCACGGATGCTGACGAGGTAACCTACAACCTCCACGTCATGATTCGCTTCGACTTAGAACTCCAGATGCTCGAAGGCTCGCTTGAGGTCAAAGATTTGCCTGAAGCCTGGAACGAACGTTACCGCTCTGACCTCGGCATTGTGCCACACAGTGATACGGATGGTGTATTACAGGACGTTCACTGGTATAGCGGTCAAATTGGAGGCATGTTCCAAGGCTACACCCTAGGCAATTTAATGAGCGCGCAGTTTTTTGAGGCTGTACTCGCCGCTCATCCAGAAATCTTAATAGACATAGAGCAAGGCCAGTGTATTACACTACATAATTGGTTGAAAGATAAAATCTACCAACACGGTTGTAAATACACTGCAACCGAACTCATCAGGGGCGTCACCGGTGCCGCTTTGAGCATCGATCCGTTTATCCGTTACATCCAGCGAAAGTACGGGCAACTTTACATCCTGTAAATTGTTGCCCCACTTAGTGTGCGTCTGATTATCTTGGGAATAAGCTTACAGACAACAACTTGTCAATTGTTGTCACTGTTAATTTTGATTAATTTGCTCTTTGGGAGTTTCAATGATTAATCTGATCCAGGACGTTCTTGAAAGTGACGAAAAAAGCGACCTCCGCCAATTTGCGAGCCAACTGCGTACCTCAGACAAGAAGTATTTACTCCGAAACGATATTCTTGCTGCATTTAACGAATACTGCACGACCCACAACAAACCCGGATATTTTTTCCAGACATCTCATCTGGGTCAATTAATTTATTACACTCAGGAAATTATCCTGGAGAATGAAAGTCTCTGCTTCATTATTCGCCCAAAGATTGCGTCTCAAGAAGTCTTCCGGATTTTTGAGGACTTGAGCGTTGAGTCAGTGACGGCGCAGGAATTGCTCGACGTTCGCGATCGCTTTGTCAACCACTACCATCCCCAAGAGGGCGACGTTCTCGAACTGGACTTCCAGCCGTTCTACGACTACAGTCCGACGATTCGCGACCCCAAAAACATCGGTAAGGGCGTCCGCTTCCTCAACCGCTATCTATCGAGTAAGTTGTTCCAAGACCCTAAGCAGTGGCTGGAGTCGTTGTACACGTTCTTACGCGTCCACCAGTTCCAAGGAACGCAACTGCTGATTAACGGTCGCATCAAAAGCCAACAAGAATTGTCCGATCAGGTTAAGCGGGCGTTAATGTTTGTTAGCGATCGCCCCGATGAAGAGTCTTACCAGGAATTCCGCTATAAGCTCCAAGAAATGGGCTTTGAAGCAGGTTGGGGGAACACAGCAGCCCGCGTGCGGGAAACCCTGGAAATTCTGGATGAACTGATCGACTCTCCCGATGATGAGGGGCTGGAAAAATTCCTCTCTCGCATCCCGATGATCTTTCGGATTGTCCTGGTTTCCGTCCACGGTTGGTTTGGACAGGAAGGCGTTCTAGGGCGTCCAGATACAGGCGGTCAAGTCGTTTACGTCCTCGACCAAGCGCGGAGTCTAGAAAAGCAGTTACAAGAAGACATTGAATTAGCAGGATTAGGCGGATTGGGAGTTCAGCCCAAGGTGATTATCCTTAGCCGCTTGATTCCCAATAGCGATGGTACCCGTTGTAACGAACGCCTGGAAAAAGTTCATGGCACCGATAATGCCTGGATTTTACGGGTGCCGTTCCGGGAGTTCAATCCCAAAGTGACCCAAGAGTGGATTTCTCGCTTTGAGATTTGGCCTTACTTAGAAACTTACGCGATCGATGCCGAAAAAGAACTGATCGCAGAATTCCAAGGTCGTCCAGATGTGATTGTCGGTAACTATTCCGATGGGAATTTGGTGGCGTTCCTGCTGGCACGACGACTGAAGGTTACTCAGTGCATCATTGCCCATGCATTGGAAAAATCCAAATACCTGTTTAGTAACCTTTACTGGCAAGAGTTGGAGGACAAATACCACTTCTCGCTGCAATTCACGGCTGACTTGATTGCAATGAATGCAACCAATTTCATCATCAGCAGCACCTATCAAGAGATTGTGGGAACGCCAGACAGCGTCGGTCAGTATGAGTCCTACAAATCCTTCACGATGCCCGATCTGTATCACGTCGTGAACGGGATTGAGCTATTCTCTCCCAAGTTCAACGTCGTGCCACCAGGGGTGAATGAGAATGTCTACTTCCCCTACACGCGCACGGAAGACCGGATTCCTGATGCGGCGGAACGGCTGGAAGAAATGCTGTTTACTCAAGAAGACCCTGCTCATATCTTCGGTCGCCTGGATGACCCCAGCAAGCGTCCCCTGTTCTCAATGGCACGTCTCGACCGGATTAAAAACTTGACCGGTTTGGCGGAAATCTTTGGGAAGAGCAAGGAGTTACAAGAGCGCTGTAACCTGATTCTGGTAGCCGGTAAGTTGCGTGTTGAGGAATCTGGCGACAACGAAGAAAAGGACGAAATCATCAAGCTCTATCAGATCATCGACGAGTACAATCTACACGGGAAGATTCGCTGGCTAGGCGTGCGCTTACCTAAGGGGGATTCGGGTGAGATTTATCGAGTGATTGCAGACCGTCGCGGCTTTTTTGTTCAACCCGCATTGTTTGAAGCCTTTGGTCTGACCATTCTCGAATCGATGATTACAGGTTTGCCGACCTTAGCCACGCAATTTGGTGGGCCGTTAGAGATTATTCAGGATAAGGTCAACGGATTTTTAATCAACCCCACCGACCACGAAGGTACAGCGCAGAAAATTCTAGACTTTGTCTCGAAGTGCGACCAAAATCCCAATTATTGGGAAGAAATTTCCAATAAAGGGATGGAGCGGGTGTACACGACTTATACCTGGAAAATCCACACCACACGCTTGCTGTCCTTGGCGCGGATTTACGGTTTCTGGAACTATACCTCCAAAGAGAACCGGGAAGATATGCTGCGTTACATTGAGGCCTTGTTCTATCTGATTTATCGGCCACGGGCGAAGCAGATTTTAGAGGAACACATGCGCCGATAAGCGTCGTCAGTCACAACGAAGTTGGTGGCGTTTCTTCCCCTCTCTTTTTCTTGAGGGGGAGGAGAAACCTAGGACTTACGCAAATTCCCTTTTGAACCACCAGGAGTAGGGGCGCACCGAGGTGCGCCCCAGGAACTAGGCACGGACTTATAAACCTTTCGTATAGTGATTGAGAGTTCGTACTATTGAAGCCAGAAGCCAAAACTTCCCTACCAGGGAAGTTTTGGTAGTTCACAACTCTATCTTCAGATAGATAATTGCATCTATACTAATCGCAGAGAATTCAGATTAGCTTGATACATTTGGTAACAGATATCCTTACAGAAGGGTCTTGCCTACTCCATTCTGTGCGGTCTTCTTCAATGGCGACGACGGAAAAGACCATAGCACTGGATTAACAGATGGCTATCACCTAGATTCGGAATCTGTCACCTTAACTATGCTGAACTCTAATATTTCTGATATTTCTGAAAATATTTTTGTTGGCGATAGCGAGATGGCGAGGCTGATGCGATCGCTCGATTGGTCGCAAACGCCATTGGGTTCCGTATCGGGATGGGCACAGAGCTTAAAGACTTCGATCGGCATTCTCATGAGTTCTCGCTATCCCATGTTCGTTTGGTGGGGGCGTGAATATGCAAACCTCTATAACGATGCTTATCGTCCAATCCTTGGTATTAGCAAACATCCGCAATTTTTAGGACAATCTGCCAAAGACTGCTGGTCAGATGTGTGGGATGTAGTGGGACCGCTTGCTGATAGCGTTCTGGCGACAGGTCAATCCACTTGGTCTGAGAATTTGCTGTTGATTATGGATCGCAATGGCTATCCGGAGGAAGCCTACTTCACCTTCTCCTATAGTCCTGTGCGGGATGAGAGTGGTGGAGTGGGAGGGATATTCTGTGCAGTCATTGAAACCACAAAGCAAGTCATTGGAGAACGTCGGCTGCGAACGCTGCGTGAATTGAGTGCTTCCGCTGTAGAAGCCAAGACGGTTGAGGAAGCTTGTCACCTAGCGATGGCTACGCTCTCTGCCAATACTCACGATATTCCCTTTGCCTTGTTGTACCTGATAGAACCAGATGGCAGTCAAGCGCGTTTAGTGAGCACAACAATCAGCATTGAACCGGGAACGCTTGCCAGTCCTAGACAGGTGGATTTAACTCAGGCAACCGATTGCTGGAATTTATCACAAGTGCATCAAACCAGAGAAGCTGAACTGGTTGAGGATTTAACATCACGCTGTGGTGAATTACCGGGAGGTGCTTGGCCAGAACCCGGTGATGCTGCCTTGGTCATGCCCCTTGCCAAGTCTGGACAGGCGCAGCAGTTAGCTGGGTTATTGGTCGTTGGCATTAGTCCTCGACGGGCATTGGATGGTGAGTACCGAGGATTTTTCGATTTAGTTGCTAGTCATGTGACAACAGCAATTGCCAATGCCGAGGCATACGAAGCAGAACGCCAACGTGCGGTTAGCGAAGCGGCACGAAGTGCAGCATTGGCAGAGCTAGATCGAGCGAAAACTCTCTTTTTCAGTAACATCAGCCATGAGTTTCGCACCCCCTTGACGCTCATGCTGAATCCCCTAGAAGATGTGTTAGCCAACCCTTCAGGCCTGAACCCGTGCGATCGCGATCGGTTAGAAATTGCCTATCGCAACTCCCAGCGTTTGCTGAAGCTAGTGAATAGCCTGCTGGATTTCTCCCGAATCGAAGCCGGACGGATTGAGGCGGTTTATGAGCCGACCGATTTGGCGATGCTAACCACCGAGCTGGCTGGGGTATTTCGTTCTGCAATTGAACGGGCAGAACTCTCTTTTCAGG
>DATNPC010001022.1:0-5450 GCA_036703375.1 Allocoleopsis sp. | reverse complement strand
ACTACTACAGTCGCGCCTTCACCCGCCAACGCCAAAGCTATTGCTCGACCAATTCCGCGCGAGGCACCAGTAACGATCGCTACCTTTTGACTCAATCTACCGGAGTGATTGCTGAATTGCTCTTGAGTGGTCTGTGATGCTTCCATAAAAATTTCCTCTTGAACTGTCTACCGAAGTCAGCTCCAAGAATTTTGCACTAGAATCGAGCAGAAACACCAAAACAGTGGTTTTTTCATATGGCAGTTAAAAAGCAGTTTGCCAGCTTCCAAGAGCTACTCTCCGGTTCGGATGTACCAGTCTTGGTGGATTTTTATGCGACTTGGTGCGGTCCGTGTCAAATGATGGCTCCCATTTTAGAGAAGGTAAACGAGCAACTGAAGGGACGCTTACAAGTTGTCAAAATCGACACCGACAAATACTCTCAGCTAGCATCCCAGTATCAAATTTACGCCCTACCCACTTTAGTACTGTTCAAAAATGGTCAGCCAGTAGAGCGCATTGAGGGAGTCGTGCCAGCCGATCGACTCATCGTCCAGCTACAAAGCTTACTCTAGTTGGCTGCCTGTTCAATCGAGTTCAAGATACCTCAAGGAGAGGGAGCTTGGTCTTTCGGAGGCTCAGACGTTTGGGTCGCAGAGGAATCTCCGTTGGATTTTCCGACTTTGTCCTGAGCGCGCTGTTCCCGTTTTTTGCGATCGGCTTTGAGGGCATCTTCGATCGCAGATTTGACCTGAGCCATTTTTTCCAGGTTGCTGCGGTATAGCTCCAAGTCTTTTTGTAGCTTGTCTTCTGGAAGGTGCAGGGTCTTGCTAACCGTATTGAGGGCTTCAGTGCGACGCTTTTCCTCGTCCACTAAATCCGCATCCGCCTGTTCCAGCAGGGTATACACACCGATGGCAAACAGGCGGCTGTATTTAAAGTTGGGATTGTCTGAGATTGTTGCAACAATTGTATGCAGTTCTTCCGTTCCCGGTGTAGGCGTGGGCGAACCGAACCAAGAGACTAGCTCTTGTCCCGATAGACGTTGTGCGATCGCTTGCAGACGCTGGGCATCCTGTTGGTACTGTTGCGGGTCGTTCCCCACTGCCTGACACAAGGCATCAAAAATTGATTCTTTATCGTGTTCCGGTCGATAGCCCTGCATGAATCGGTTAAAGGAAGTCACCACACCTAAGGCATAGATAGGGTCGTACTTAAAATCAACATTAACCGAAAGCAAATGCATCTCTACCATCAACTCTTCTACCACCCGTCGGTAGATTGAATTAACAGGACGGGTGTGATGGTTATAAAAATCTCGTTTGGTATCCGAGACTGTACGAACGTTACTCACAAAGCAGACATTAAGGGGGGACGTAAAACTATTGTCTCGCTTAAAGACTCGTTTGCCAAGGTGAACATTTTTATAGGGCTTTAGCAATCTCAAATTTGGGATCGCAGGTCTTTAAAAGCAAGCAGCCGCTCTTGAGTAATAGTTAAAAGTACAGCAATTTATCATTCAAAGCGCTTAATCGTATGGTTTTTTCTCCCGATCTCATCGCCTTGGCACGCTACATGGCAGGTGAATTCGATAATCAACAACAAGCTCTTGCGGAGCCAGCTTGGTACGTTCATCTACGGCTCTGGCAGAGACCTGTACCCTTGTTTACTGAGGATAGTCTTACCCTATTTGCCGAGCAAGCCAGTATTGTCAATTTGGATAAACCCTATCGTCCCCGAATTCTCCGGCTTACGGTGAGCGAAAACACACCAGGAGTGCTACAGGTACAGTACTACATGCTCAAAGACCCAGAAGCGATTCGAGGGGCTGGACGTAACCCAGAATTATTGAAAAAACTCACCAGCGAACAGATGGAATTTTTACCAGGCTGTGCTCTCACTGTTCAGCAGCGACAACTGGCAACAGGCTCCTATGAGTTCTCGGCTACCTCAGCAACAGGTAGCCCTTGTAGCTTTAGCTATCAGGGCAACACTTACCAAATTTCCCTAGCGTTTGAGGCAACTGCTGAAGAATTTCGCAGCTACGACAAAGGGATTGACCCTACCACCGGAAAAGCAACGTGGGGTGCCTTGCTCGGTCCATTTCGCTTTAAAAAACGCCAAGATTTCGCTGGCGAATTGCCAGTGTAATGCCTGCTCGTTGGCGAGTTGATGGTAGGTATGGGTTACTTACTACTTAACCTTCAGCCAGTCACTACAGGTCTATATCCCTCGTCAGGTTGGCATACTACGAGGAACTCCTTCTAACGCTTCTTGCTCAGTATCAAAGATCTCAAAGACAGAGTCCATCATCGTCACTTCAAACACAAGTTTGGCTTCTGGATGGACGTTACAAATGCGAAAGCTCCCTTTAACTTTATCGGCATCTCGCATGCCTGCCACTAAGGAGGTGAGACCAGAGCTATCAATAAAATTAACTTGGCTGAGATTAACAACCACGTGACGGCTAACCTTGGAAATACACTCTTGCAACTTTAGGCGAAATTGCCAAGCAGTAGTGATGTCCAATCGTCCGACTGGTGCTAAAACAATGACGGTGGTACCGTCAGGCGTCGTGTGCGTTTTTTGCTCAATATGAATCATCTGTACCTCCTCGCAGCGGCAATAGCGCCGCTGCTCTTTGGCGCGCTTACAAACCAGTCCAAACAACAAGCACCCTTATTAAACTTCTATGGCTATTCACTTCACGTTAGTCTAGCTCAGATATCGTTTGAGTTTTAAGCTGTCCAGTTAGACCAATCTTGGGGTTTGAGGAAGGTGTTATACAAATCAGCCTCGGGTGTATTGGGTTCGGGTTTGTAACCGTATTCCCAACGTACTAAAGGAGGAAGAGACATGAGAATTGACTCGGTACGTCCATTCGTTTGCAGACCAAAAATGGTTCCCCGGTCGTAGACGAGGTTAAATTCTACATAACGACCCCGACGATAGAGCTGAAAGTTCCGTTCTCGCTCGCCGTACTCCATAGAGTGGCGGCGTTCAACAATCGGCAAGTAAGCCGGTAAAAAGGCTTCACCGCAGGCTTGGACAAACGCAAACAAGTCTTCCCAAGTGCGCGGTTCTACTGCTCCAATTTCATCACTATAGACGGCGGCTGGTCCGTTGCGATCGGGTCCACGATACAGTTTTCCTCTGCCATCTTGATAGTCAAAAAACAGTCCACCCACTCCCCGTGTTTCCTGACGATGTTTTAAGTAGAAATATTCATCGCACCAGCGCTTGAACACAGCATAATACTCAGCGTGGTGAGCATCACATGCCGCTTTGAGCGTGCGGTGAAAATGAGCAGCGTCCTCGGCAAAGGGGTAGTAAGGAGTTAAATCCGCACCTCCCCCAAACCACCAAACCGGCCCTGCCTCAAAGTAGCGATAGTTGAGGTGAACGGTGGGAACATAGGGATTGTGAGGATGCAGCACCATTGATGTGCCGGTGGCAAAAAACTGATGTCCGGCAGCCTCTGGACGTTGCGTCAAAATAGAGGGAGGAAGCTGGTTGCCCCAAACCTCAGAAAAGTTGACTCCACCCTGCTCGAATACACCGCCATCGCGAATAACACGAGAACGGCCGCCTCCTCCTTCTTCTCGCTCCCAGCTATCCTCCTGAAAAGTGCTAACGCCATCAAGCTGTTCGAGAGATTTACAAATCTTATCTTGCAGCTGTTGCATGAACTGCTTTACTTGCTCCCTGGAATCAGCAGGAGGTAAGGAAGTTGTATCAGTCGTTACGTCCGTCTGAAAAGCTGTCATAATCTCAATTCAATCTAGTTAACCCAAAAGCTCACTACAGCTGCTCTCGCGTTGGGAAAGGTTTAAGTCTTGACTCTAGCTGATGAGAGTAGCGCCATACTCTTTCTCTCGTTGTTGTGAGGAGCACGCTACCTGTCATAAATCCTCTAGAACGGATGAGATCGCGCATCAAGACCAAAACACATGCTTGGATTGCCACTGTCCTTTCTTAGACTAGCTCGGATTGGTACTTTAAAAGCACCAACTATTCGTCAAGCGTGTTAATTGTTCTTGAGGAGTTGGGATTATATCCTAATAAAGGGATTCTACTCGCAACGCCATTTGCATCTTTGAAGTCGAAGGTTGCCTGAGCGTCGCGGCAGGAGGCGTGTTGTGATTCTCAATTTTTCCTTTAAATTAATTGCTGGTCGAGAGGGGCTTTGGTGCAAGTTCTCGCTGTTTAGAACCTATCGCGCCCTAAGTACGGCCCCGGTAGATGTGCTTTGGCAAAAAATCATCAACTTAGCTGATGTTTCCTGGCATCCCCTGTTGTCGAGCACCAATGCTCCTACGGGGTTAATCGCGAAACCGGGTCTCATTTACAAGGTTGTAACTCGCCTCATCCCAATTCCAGTGAGGATTTTTGTCGAGCGCGTTCGACCCGGTGAGTTACTCAGCGTGCGCGTACTAGCCATCCCTGGCGTGGAAAAACGAATAACTTATCAGGTAGAGTCTACGGTTTGCGGTACCTACGTGTCTTACTCCGTGACGCTGCGAGGTTGGTTGTCCCCTTTAATCTGGTGGTGGATTCGACCGTATACGGCTCGTGTAGCATTGGAGTTAGCCCACGCAGCCGAAGAGATCGCGGCATTGTAAGCTATCTGCTTTCTAGGAAATAGATGGCATCAATTTACAAAATAATACAATTTTCTAACAACCCCTTAAGATCTATGAAGAATCTCTAACGAAGTTACCTGAGCCTGGATGAACTCCAGTCAAGGAATGAAATTTATTATGCTCGATGCTAGTTCAGTTCTAGAAGTATTACGTCCAGTTCAAGATCCCGAACTCCGCAAGAGTTTGGTGGACTTGAATATGATTCGGAATATCAAAATCGATAATGGCACTGTTAGCTTTACCCTCGTCTTAACAACGCCTGCTTGTCCCTTGCGAGAATTCATTGTTGAGGATTGCCAGAAGGCAGTGAAGCAGTTACCCAGCGTGGAAAAGGTAGTAGTCGAGGTCACGGCTGAGACACCTCAGCAAAAATCATTACCCGATCGCACTGGCATTGCTGGGGTAAAAAATATTGTGGCAGTTTCCAGCGGAAAGGGTGGCGTGGGAAAAAGTACTGTAGCTGTTAACGTAGCTGTAGCCCTCGCGCAGACGGGTGCTAAGGTTGGTCTCCTCGACGCTGATATTTCTGGTCCTAATGCTCCAGCGATGATGGGGCTAGAAAACACTAAAGTGATGGTGCAGCAAGGTGCCACAGGAGAGGTGTTGGAACCGGCGTTTAATCACGGCGTCAAATTAGTTTCTATGGGCTTTTTGATCGATCCCGATCAGCCCGTGATTTGGCGAGGGCCAATGTTGAATGGCATTATTCGTCAGTTTCTCTACCAGGTCAATTGGGGTGAATTAGATTATCTACTGGTAGACATGCCGCCTGGAACGGGTGATGCTCAGTTGACCATGGCACAAGCCGTACCTATGGCAGGGGCTGTA
>DATNPC010001021.1:0-8610 GCA_036703375.1 Allocoleopsis sp. | reverse complement strand
CCAAAATTGCTGCTCTTGGATGAACCCGCAGCAGGCATGAACCCGAATGAAAAAGGAGCACTGAGCGAGTTAATTCGACAAATCCGCGATACTTTTAACTTAACGGTACTCCTGATTGAGCATCACGTCCCCTTGGTGATGGGATTATGCGATCGCATTGCCGTTTTGGATTTCGGTCAGTTGATTGCGTTGGGCGAACCCGAGAAGGTTAAAAACGACCCAGCCGTGATTGAGGCTTATTTAGGCGATGAGTAATCGACTGCGATCGGCACTCGATTAAGTAGACTTCTTAGCTAAGAAATTTATCTCTAAAGTACTATGCAAGGATTTTTATAAAAACCATTATGACTGCTGTTATCGTCAATCTAAACCCTATTATTGAACTGACCGATGAGCAATTTTATCAGCTGTGTCGGGCAAACAGCGATGTTAAATTTGAGCGCAATGCCAAGGGAGAATTAATTATTATGCCACCTACCGGCGGCGGAACAGGTAAACGCAATATTGAACTAGCTGCCGATCTGGTCATTTGGAATCGCCAAACTAGATTAGGAGTTTGCTTCGACTCCTCCACCTGTTTTCGACTTCCTCAAGGAGGCGATCGCTCTCCTGATGTTTCTTGGATTCTACAATCTAGATGGGATAGCCTCACTCCCGATGAACAAGAAAAATTCCCGCCTATTTGTCCGGATTTCGTCTTGGAATTAATGTCCCCCAGCGATAACTTAAAAATTGCCCAAGAGAAAATGCAAGAATACCTTAATAACGGTATTCGTCTCGGGTGGCTAATTAACCGTAGCACCCAAACCGTAGAAATTTATCGACAAGGACAAGAAGTAGAAGTCCTACAATCTCCAGCAACTCTATCAGGAGAGGATGTGTTACCAGGATTTGTCCTGAATCTCCAAACGATCTGGGAATAGACTTGTGGGATGAATTGGTTGACATCTTGCACCTTTCTCAATAATCGTAGGGTGGGCATTGCCGAATAGAACTTGAAAACTTGATTCTCTCGTTGGTCGGCAATGCCCACCCTACATCAGCTTATGGGATGAATTGGGGAAAGGCTTGGAATGTTACCTTTTCCCCAGTTTCGCAAAGTGCAAATTAAATGCACAACAGCTTACTGTTTCCTTCCCCGTTGCATAAACACTCGATATTTTTCTAAGGCGTTAGTAATTGCCTTAACTCGTCGCATTTGGTCATCATAGACGCATTGCCACTCCGTAATCGGACGCCCCTCGCGGATACAAATGCCGAGTAGTCCCGTAGCCTGATTAGCCCCCCTTTCGATGTCCATCTGGTTATTGGCGTTGAGGTAGAAAGAGGCAGTTCTAGCCCAGGCAATGGCTTCAATTCCAACCAGTCCTCCCTTACGCGCGATCGCTAATGCTTGCGGGAAATAGCGAGAGTGAATGGGCTTAGCTTGATTGTACAAATCTGCTACATTCAGCACAGCTTCTAAGTCTTGGTTGGGATCGATGCCAGCGGCATTGAGATCGACCAACTGAACGGGTAGTGCATACCGCGCTCGCTCCAAGCATAACTGCTCCGCCAAAGCTAGATTCCCACCACTACGCCCTTGGTCGCTACAAGGGCCGTAATTCGTCACGCGCTCCCCCCAAGATAAGTTGCCAGGGTCGGTATGACCAAAATAGCTGGGGTTCTGCTGCACGTAAAGGGTGCCATCTTTGGTAATCAATCGATAGTTACCCTCTGCTGCACCAATCGCTACCATACCGATCGATGTAGGCGCGGCAAACAAAGGAGAGTAGTTCTTCAGGCTTTGCTGGAGATTAAACGGACGAGGTTGAACTTTTGTCCTACCTCCAGATTTCAGCAATGGGGCTGGTGCCTTACCTCCAGATTTCAGCGAGGGCGCTAGTTGAGGCAGGGTAGCCGGCGGTTGAGGCGCAGATAATTGCAGGACTTGCATCTCCTCTGGCGTGACAGCTGCTGCTTGTAAGCGATCGCTTCTTACATCAGCTACACTCTTGCGTGGAGATGAAAAACCGAATATTGAAAACAAGATACCGGCAAAGGCAGCAGTTCCCGCCAAGCCAAACAACATTACTCGTGATAGCCAAACCCAATTAGACATGAATAACCAACAAATGCACGATGAATAGACTTGAAAAACAGGGAATTAAGGACTAGGAGACAGAGATAGTCATAATTGACGTTTGCCGTTCGCGTTCTTTGGGCATGGATGTCTATGTTGCCAAACTAGTTCCTAAGGTCTTTGGTTAAAGTTAGCCAAACAGACTCAGTCGATCATTTTGGCATTCTCACGACTCGGCATGACACGAGACGGATTAAGTTAGCCAAATTCTTACCCGATGTATCAGTCGATGGTACTTTCATTGGTACAGTTCTGAGGTTGGCTGAGAGTCAGCCCTGCTAGTGCAGCGGGGCAGAAATAATTAGCCTACTGGAAAAACTCTCTTGCCTTCTGCCTTCTGCCTGCTACCTCCTGCCTTCTTGTACTCGCGAGCCAAAGATCGGTTACAATCATCTGCTGCTATTGATGGACTTGAAAAGACGCTAAGATGCGACCATCTCTCGTTAAATTTAACAGTTGTAACGGGAAGTTTTGGGAAAAAGCGCTCTCCACGAACATGACTCAACCTCTGCTTGCGATCGAGAACTTATATGTTAACTACGGTGCTATCCAGGCTCTTCAGGATATCAATTTAGTAGTTAACGAGGGCGAGATTGTCACGCTCATTGGTGCGAATGGAGCAGGGAAAAGTACCACACTCAGAGCCATCTCTCGGTTAATTAATCCTTACAGGGGTAGGATTCTCTACAAGGACCAAGAGATTACGCGACTTCGCCCCGATCGCGTCGTTAGCTTGGGAATTGCCCAAAGTCCCGAAGGACGACGAGTCTTAGCACGGCAAACTGTGTTAACCAATCTAGAGTTAGGAGCTTACACTCGCTCCGATCGCTTAGCCATTAAAGCCGATATTGAACGTCAATTTCTCACATTCCCTCGCTTGGGAGAACGTCGCAATCAGTTAGCAGGTACTCTTAGTGGGGGCGAACAACAAATGTTAGCGATCGCTCGTGCCTTGATGAGTCGGCCGAAACTCTTGCTCCTGGATGAACCCAGTCTAGGTTTAGCCCCCCAAATTGTGCGTGAAATTTTCTCCGTGATTCGCCAATTGCATGAAGAGGGAGTCACAATCTTGCTGGTCGAACAAAATGCCCACCTTGCTTTACAAACAGCCGATCGCGGCTACGTACTCGAAGCGGGACAACTCACCCTCACTGGTCAAGCCTCAGAACTCATTGACGACGAGCGAGTTAGAAAAGCTTATTTGGGTTAAGGCAGCTCTCCTGGGCAAGAAAAAATGCCCTCCTAGCTCTTCCCAGGGAGAGGGCATGTCAGTAGTCCAAAAGCTTACATACACAAGCATAGTAGAGAATTGTGAATACTTTGTGAAATTAGCGTAAAGAAATATTTAGATATTTAATAAATTTGCCTCTGGACGCTCAGTCGGTACTAATGGGAGGGGATAGATCTATCGACTTATGCCACCGTCTTTATCGTGCGAGTGCGCTAAAACTTAATGGAGATAACAATTGTAGAGAATTTCGCCTACGTCATCATCATGAGATTGGTCAAGAGAGTTTATTAAAAGATTTTTACAAGACTTCACTCTTGAGCAACCCCTAAATCAGGACTACAGGAGCTACTGGTGTCGGAAAAGCTAGAGCACTGGTCAGCAATCTCAGAAACATCGATTTTTCGTAGGGGCAGTGCCCCCGTGCCTGCCCCAACTCCAGGCGGGGCAACCACGGGGGGATTGCCCCTACCATGAATGAACCGACGCTCTAGAACCGAACCATCCCGACTCTCAATTTCGCTGTAAGCTAAAATTCAAGCAGAGCGAGCCTTTCACAAGCCAACTGCCCAATGATAGAAACACTTTCTACCCGACTTTACGAACTCGAACAATTTGCGAATCATCTCGTCTCCACCCAACTGACGCACCTGAGCTTGCTCAGCATCGGTATCATCTTTGTGGCTGGATTGCTGACTAGTCTGACACCTTGCATGCTATCCATGCTACCCATCACGATTGGCTACATCGGTGGCTATGAAGCGAAAGGACGCCTGCATGCGGTGACTCAATCCACTTGGTTTGCACTAGGCCTAGCAACAACATTAGCTGGGTTAGGAATTCTGGCCGCGTCGTTGGGGCGAGTTTACGGGCAAGTTGGTGTGGGGTTGCCGATTATCGTCAGCCTGATTGCCATCATCATGGGGCTGAACTTACTAGAAGCATTACCCCTACAGTTGCCTTCGTTTGGCGGTATGGAGTGGATTTCTAAAGACTTGCCAGAGGGGGTGCGTTCTTATCTGATTGGTCTAACCTTTGGCGTGGTAGCGTCGCCTTGCAGTACACCAGTTTTAGCCAGCTTGCTAGCTTGGGTTGCCGCAACGCAAGACCTGATTCTAGGGGCAGCTATGCTGTTGTCCTACACCGCAGGTTATGTTGCACCGTTGATTTTGGCTGGTACGTTTACAGCATCGATTAAAAAATTGCTGGAATTGCGACAGTGGTCGAGTTGGATTACGCCCGTTAGTGGTGCAATATTAGTGGGATTCGGTGTGTTTTCACTACTATCACGAATTCCCGTGGGAATTTTTAACTAATTCATAAAATGACTTTAGAAAAATCATCTATACCCAATATCGGGCATCTATTCAAACGTCAACTGCTGCCAGTCATCGCAGACTTGCGGTTGGCAATTGTCTTGCTGCTGGCGATCGCATTTTTCAGTATTAGCGGTACAGTCATCGAACAGGGGCAAACCCTGGAGTTTTACCAACAAAATTATCCAGAACACCCCGCCCTGTTTGGTTTCCTCACTTGGAAAGTCGTCTTGGCTGTAGGATTAGACCATGTCTATCGGACGTGGTGGTTTTTATCCCTACTCATTTTATTTGGGACGAGCTTAACCGCCTGTACGTTTACCCGCCAGCTTCCTGCTCTCAAAGCGGCTCGTTACTGGAAATTTTACGCCGAACCTCGCCAGTTTCAAAAACTCGCCCTCAGTACAGAACTCGATACCGGCAATCTCGACACCCTCACTGAATTACTGGAAAAGCGGCGTTACAAGGTGTTCCGAGAAGGGGATACTCTGTATGCCCGCAAGGGAATTATTGGGAAAATCGGTCCCATTGTCGTCCATGCCAGCATGCTGATTATCTTAGCAGGGGCGATTTGGGGAGCGCTAACGGGTTTTCTGGCTCAGGAAATGGTTCCCAGTGGTGGTACGTTCCAAGTGAAAAATATCGTAGACGCTGGGCCATTGGCAACGCCGCAAGTCTTGAAAGATTGGGCAGTGCGAGTCAATCGCTTCTGGATTGACTACACGCCACAAGGGGGAATCAATCAGTTTTACTCCGATTTGTCTGTCTTGGATAAACAAGGACAGGAAGTTGACAAGCAAACGATTTATGTCAATAAACCCCTGCGTTACCGAGGCGTGACGTTTTACCAAACCGATTGGGGTATTGCTGCGGTTCAGGTGCAGTTGAACAAAAGCCCAATTTTCCAAATCCCTATGGCGCAGCTAGATACTCAAGGCAAGGGGCGCATTTGGGGAACCTGGGTTCCTACTAAACCCGATTTGAGCGAAGGTGCTTCGCTGCTAGCCAAAGATTTGCAAGGAACGCTGCTGGTGTACGATGCCAAAGGGAAGCTGGTTTCTACCGTTCGTTCGGGTATGGCGACAGAGGTGAATGGCATCACGCTGAGAGTGGTGGATGTGATTGGTAGCACTGGCTTACAAATTAAATCCGATCCGGGTATTCCGATTGTTTACACGGGCTTTGGGTTGCTCATGCTGAGCGTGATGATGAGCTATGTCTCTCACTCTCAAATTTGGGCCTTGCAAAAGGGAGACAAGCTTTATGTGGGTGGTAGAACGAATCGCGCCCAAGTGACATTCGAGCGGGAAGTCATCGAGATTTTAGATCAATTGAGCGATCGCACGCGATCGGCAGAAGTTCCAACGGTTGCGAAAGAATCTCTAGCTAGTCAAATTTAGACAGTTCAGTATCTTACGAGCCAAGGGTTAAAACTCTTGGCTCATCGCTCAGTTTCTCTTAATTCGCGCAGTAAAACTTGGTAGGAATCCTAGAATCCAGCCGAGGAGACTTTTTTTTCCACCTCTGGGTTCATTGCGATCGCTGCTTAATACTATTTTCCTTGAAGGGCGAAGCATTTGCGTATAGAAACCCTTGTTTCAGCAATAAATTCGGGCACAAATGCTTCGCCCCTACAGTTAAAATTGACTTTTGCAAGAGACTTTCAAAACAGGTCTAATACAAACAATGACAACAGTTTTGTTTGTCCACGGCACAGGAGTACGCAATCCTGGGTATGAGGAAACCTTTCAACTCATTAAGCAAAAGCTTCATGCTCAACGCCCAGATATCAAGGTTGAGCGTTGCTTGTGGGGTGATGATTTAGGGACAAAACTGAATGCTCAAGGAGCTTCTATCCCCCTGTATGATGCGACACTAGCGCTAGACGAAGGGGAGGAGGAAGATTACGAAATTGTACTTTGGGAGCAGTTATATTGCGACCCTTGTTATGAATTACGGGTACTATCGCTGAAACCCGTGGATGAGAGTGCTGGTAGTCCGTTTGGGGAACAGCTAGGGGATGAATTACACTCGCGTGTCGAACGTTTGAGTCCTTCCTCCGAACTACAAGCCAAGCTGGAACAGGCGGGAATTGCTGAGCTGTTTGATGAAGCACGAGAGGCTGTTATCCGGAGTGAGGCTTATTTACAAGCGTTGCAGACAGCTTCAGATGAGTTGGGTGAGTATCGTGAGGCGGTAGCTAGAGCGATTGTGGCTCAAGCGATGTTTGAGTGCGAACAACAGAAAAGGTTTCCTCCGATACTCACCGATGCTCAATTAAGGGATGAGGTGGTTGAACTCCTGAGTCTGGAGTTGGGAGAGACGGAGTTGGGAATCGGGGATTGGGTAGCTCAAAAGCTATCTCGATTAGCGCAGCCTGTTGGTACGTTTTACGTCAAGCGCAGGCGAGGGGCAATTACTAGCTCGGTTTCTCCAACCCCTTGTGATATTTTGCTCTATCAAGGTCGGGGCGATCGCATTCGGGCTTTCATTCGGGAAAAAATTGAGCAGGCAGAACCTCCTATCGTGTTACTCGCTCATAGTTTAGGCGGGATTGCTTGTGTCGATGTGTTAGTAAAAGAAGAACCTCTTAAGGAGCGAGTAAAGCTGCTCGTGACAGCGGGTTCTCAAGCCCCATTTTTATATGAAATTAATGCTCTCTACAGCTTAGAATATGGTGAACCCCTACCCAACCATTTTCCTAGCTGGTTGAATATCTACGACTTGCGGGACTTCCTCAGTTACATTGGAGCGAATGTTTTCCCCAATCAAGTGCAGGATGTATTGGTGGATAGTAAACAACCGTTTCCCAGATCGCATGGTGCGTACTGGACAAATGAGGCGATGTGGAAGGCAATTATCCCCAGGTTGCCATGATTGAATTGAGTGCCCGAAATTTGTCGGTTATTTACCCGTTGGGTTATATCAAGTAGCGGCAAGCTGTCGGGAGCCAGGGAGAGTCTTATGTTAGAAGAACTCCTATCACGTCTACAGGAAAAACAAGCGCAGGCTGGCGAGTCAGGAACAGCCACCGCGTTCGTGTTGAATTGGGAGTCCTTAGACGCCGACGCTCAAACCTTGGCTTGCCTTCTCAGTTTGTTTGCCTTAGCTCCTATTCCCTGGTCATTAGTAGAAGCGGCGGCTAGTGCTAGCAATTTAAAATTTGACTTAGAGAAAAAGCGCTCTACTTTAATTGAGCGCTACCTACTCCAATGTTTGGAGGAGGATACCTATCAACTGCATGAAGTTATTCGAGACTTGCTGCACGCGAAGCTGGAAGAGCTAACGATAGCAGAGGAATTGAAGCACGGCTTTTGTCAAGCGCTGGTAGCAGTAGCACGAGATGTTCCAGATACACCGACTCTGCCACAAATCCTAAACGTAGCTCCCGCCATTCCTCACCTAGCAGAAGCTGCAACAATCCAGAAGGATTGGTTAAGTGATGAAGATTTAGTTTGGTCCTTTGTTGGTTTAGGTCGGTTCTATAAAGGTCAAGGAGCCTACGAACAAGCGTTACCCTGGTACGAGCAATGCGTGTCAGCGACCAGAGAGCGTTTAGGACAGGAGCATCCCGATGTCGCCTTAAGTCTGAACAATCTGGCTTTTCTCTACAAGGATCAAGGCAGGTATGCCGAAGCTGAGCCGTTGTATCTGCAAGCTTTAGAAATGAGAAAACGTCTGCTGGGAACTGAGCATCCCGATGTCGCCTTCAGCCTGAACAATCTAGCAAGAATCTACTATGGTCAAGGCAGGTATGCTGAAGCTGAGCCGTTGTATCTGCAAGCGTTAGAGTTGAGAAAACACCTACTGGGAACTGAGCATCCCTCTGTTGCCTCCAGCCTGAACCATCTGGCTAATCTTTACTCGTCTCAAGGAAGGTACGCCGAAGCAGAACCGTTGTATCTGCAAGCTTTAGAAATGAGAAAACGCCTGCTGGGACAAGA